>JALGVN010000121.1 GCA_025774645.1 bacterium | reverse complement strand
GATGTTGTCCGTTGGCCTGGCCTTGAGCGCGCGCCGTTCCCTCCCGGAGAGCTCGATCTCGAGGGCCTCGACGATGTTGTGCGAGATCTCATCCTGGATCTCGAACACGTCGCTGAGTTCCCGGTCGTACCGCTCCGACCACATGTGGTAGCCGCTCGCGACGTTTATGAGCTGCGCCGTGATCCTGAGACGGTTGCCCGCCTTGCGGACGCTCCCCTCGAGGAGCGTCTCCACGTTGAGCTTCCTGCCGATCTCGCGGATGTCCTCGCACCTGCCCTTGAAGGCGAAGGCGGAGGTACGGGCAACGACGCGCAGACCCTCGATGTGTACGAGAGCGTGGATGATCTCCTCGGCGATGCCGTCGCAGAAGTACTCCTGCTCGGGATCGGCGCTCATGTTCGTGAACGGGAGGACGGCGACCGACGGCTCGGGTTCCGCGACCCGGGTCTCCGTCGTCTGGGCGGCCGAGTCGGATCCACCGCGGAGACTCGCCAGGTCGTTCAGCATGGCGCCGACGTCGCAGTACCGCGAGTCCGGAAGGGCGGCGAGCGCCTTGCTCACGATCGATTCGAGTTCGGCCGGCACCTCGGGACGGATCTGCGCGATCGGTTCGGGCTCGTCGTTCACGATGGAGTAGATCACCGCCTGCGCGTGCTCGCCCCTGAACGGCAGGCGGCCGGTGAGCATCTCGTAGAGAACGACACCCAGCGACCAGATGTCCGTCCGGTGGTCCACGTCTCTTCCCCGGGCCTGTTCCGGAGACATGTAGTCCACGGTGCCCACGGTCGCGCCGGCTCTGGTGAGCTGGGTCTGCCCGGCGAGCTTGGCCAGGCCGAAGTCCATGATCTTCACCCGGCCTTTGGGAGTGACGATGATGTTGGCGGGCTTGATGTCACGATGGACGATGCTCTTCTCGTGCGCCTCCCGAAGTCCCTCCGCCACCTGAACGGCGATGTCCAGCGTCTCGTCCAGGCCGAGCGGCCCGCTCTCGATCTTGCGGGCGATGGTCTCGCCCTCGTAGCACGCGATACAGATGAACATCTGGCCGTCTTCGGTCTCGTCGATCTCGTGGATGGTGCAGATGTTGGCGTGGTCCAGGGCCGAGACGGCCTGCGCCTCGCGAGCGAACCGCTCCTTGGCCCGCGGGTCCAGCGTCAGCTCGCGCGGGAGGAACTTGAGGGCCACGGTTCTCTTGAGTCTCGTGTCCTCGGCCCTGTAGACGACGCCCATGCCGCCTTCGCCGAGCTTCTCGATGATTCTGTAGTGCGAGACGGTCTGGCCGATCATTGGAGGTCCGTTCTACGGGGTTCGCCGCCGTTTCATCCGAGCGGCGGAGGGCAATCGCCGGGAAGCACTCTCTTAAGAGTCGCGCCGGCCCTGAAGGATGCAGTCGGAGGGGCACAGCGCGCCGCGGCAAGCGGCCGCCCTGCTGCATTTGGGGGCGACGCATCTGCCCACGAGCATGAGATCTGTGTTATAATAGAGGTTACGTTGGCTGCACGCCGACGTAGAGCGGATACGTGCAGGACGGAGTCGACTGACGACGAGTGAGCTGACTGGTCCGTCCGGTGGCGCGTCATGCCACCTGATGGCAGTCAGGCACACGAACGCCATGGTACTTGAGAGGTAACGTGAAATCCACACTGATCTGTGTCGTCATCCTCCTGGCGACGTCCAGCGCTGCATGTGCGTTCGTCCCCGGTCAGCACTGGGAGATCTCGGCCAGCTACCTGGGGGAGTTCGACGGCGGCTCGGCCGGTCTCTGGCAGAACGGCTGGGGTCTCGGCATCGGCGTCGTGCAGGACTTCACTCCGGAGGCTCAGCTCGCCCTGACCGTCAGCGTCAGTCAGCATCAATTCGCAGCTCCGGTTCACTCCTTCATGTCGCCTGCCATGCGTGGTCTCAATTCCGAGATCACCGGGGAGGACTCGTGGCAGTACGCGTTCTCGCTTGCTCTGCGTACGTTCGCAGGCACTCGATCCACCCGGGGGTTTCTGGCCCTCCGCACCGGCGTAACGGTGACCGATGTCGGCGCCATGATGTCGACGAGCTGGTGGGACGACAGCCCGGAAGACAGAAGCACGCGAGCTCTGAACGGTTCCAGCGCCTTGGAGACCGCGCTCTACATTTCGATGGGAGCGGGTCTGCGCGTACCGTTGATGGGTGGTAGATGTCTCCTGCTCGAGACGGCCGTGAGGCTGACTGATGGGACCCGTCTTGGGTGGGTGCCTCTTGTGGCGAGCGTGCAGTTCTGAGTTCTTGCGGGCAGCCGCAGTCGAGCTTCCGGCGGGTGCCCGACCTCCGACGGAACGCGTGCGGGTCCCGCGACCCGAACTCCGCCCTTGACTTTCGGGGTCGACCTCGGGTACGTTGTCCATAAGAGGGTGTCACGCCCGTTCGGGCGGAACCCCGGAAGTGACAGAGCCGTGGAGCGCCGGACTCGCAGCGAGGAAGGTGTTCTGCGGCATTCGCACGTTTGGGAGCGCCGCGACACCGCAGGAGCGAGCGGAGCCGATTCCCCGGGCTTCCTCGTGAGGCACTAACCGGACAGATCGCCGTTCTCGCGGTCCCAACGCGGGCGATCGAAGGCCCCCCCCCGAAGAAGGGAGGGCTCCATGTCCGGACGTCATCGTCCATCGAACCGGATTCGCCCGTCACCGGCACGCCACGCGGCACTCCTCGTGGTCGTGGCTGTTTGTCTCCCTGTCCTCGCGGCGATCGCCGCCGAGGAGAAGCCGCTCACCACCGACATCGTCTCGGCGACGATCTACGCCCGACAGGCGCAGATCGTCCGCTCGGGCGAAGTCGCTCTCAGCCCCGGCGCCTTTCGCCTGGTCTGCGGCGACCTCCCGGAGAAGTTCCTGGCGACGTCGCTCCGCGTCGAGGGCCGGGGGATCACCGGGGCCCGCATCATCGGCATCGATCTTCGGAGGATGAAGGAGCCCGGTTCCGACTCGCCGAGGTACCGCGAGCTCGAGTCGGAGTTCGAGGGGCTCAAGGCCGCGCGGGAACAGCTCCGGATCCGGGAGGCCGCGCTCAGCCGGCGGAAGCAGCTGGCGGAGTCGGTCGGCAAGTTCTCGTCCGACCGCGGGCAGAAGCAGCTCGCGGACGCCTCGTTCTCGGCCGGCGACTGGGGGGAGCTCCTCGGGTTCTTCGAGGAACAGGACATCGAGCTCGGCCGGAGACTCCTGGAACTCGACAAGGAGAACGACGAGATCAACGAGCAGATCAAGTGGGTCGGTTCCGAGCTGAACGCGATGAGCGCGGGCCCGGGGCGCCGCAAGGAGGTCGTCATCGACTGCGAGATCACGTCTCCCGGCGTCATGACGGTCGAGCTCACGTACCTCGTCCCGAACGCCGAATGGCATCCCGAGTACACCGTGCGGTTCATCGAGCGTGACGACGAGATCGAGCTCACGTACGGGACCCGCATCTCGCAGGCCACGGGGGAGGACTGGAACGACGTCTCCGTGCTCCTCTCTACGTCGATGCCGCACGTCGGTGCGGCGCCGCCCGGACTCCTGCCGCACTTCCTCGGCATGACCACGGGGACCCTCCGCGGAAGGGTGACCGACGCCGCGACGGGGAAGGCGCTCGCCTGGGCGAACGTCGCGATCGTCGGGACGCCGCGCGGTAGCGCCACGGACCGGAACGGCTCGTTCGTGATCTCGGACATCCCGAAGGGCGTGTACGTGGTGCAGGTGTCGTTCAGGGGGTACGAGACCAAGAGGCGGCACAGCGTCCGGATCGTGCCCGGCAGGAGCGAACGGAAGGACTTCGCGCTCGACGCCTCGGACGTCAGGATGGAGGAAATCGTCATCGGGGCGGAGTCGACGGCGCTGACGAGATCCTCGGGCGTCGTGACGCGCGGGAGCTCCACGAAGGTGCGTCCCTTGTCGACTGCCTCGAGCAGCGGGAAGCCGAAGACGCCTCCCGCGGTCCCCCACGTTCCCGCAGGAGTGGCCGAGACCAGGTTCGCGGCGAACCTCGTGATCCCGAAGCCCGTCACACTCGAGACGGGCGCCGAGCCGAAGCGCTCGCTCGTGGTGCGGGAGAGGATCCCCGGCAGGTTCGTGCACGAGGCCGTGCCGCGTCTCTCCGAACACGTCTTCGTGAGGGGGATCTTCGAGAACCCGCTCTCGATTCCGCTCCTTCCCGGGAGCGTCCAGGTCTACGTCGAGAGCGTCCCCGAGGGGAGTTCCACCGAGGTGTCGAACTTCGTGGGCCAGGAGGGACTCGACGCCGTGGCGCCGGGTCAGAAGTTCGCGATGCACCTCGGCATCGACCAGAACGTGAAGGTCGAGCACGAGCTCGAGAGAAAGGAGCTGCTCACCAGGTCCAAGGGTAAGACGAGGAAGATGAAGTACCGGTTCGTGATCGTCGCCGAGAACTTCAGGCGGGAGTCGGTCGAGCTCTGGATCACCGACCGTGTCCCGACGACCCTGATCAGGGACGTCCGGATCGAGAGCGTCAAGATCCTCCCGGAGCCTGACGAGCTCGAGGAGAACGGGATCATCAAGTGGAAGCTCACCGTCGGACCGAGGGAGCGGCGCGAACTCTCGATCGAGTACGTCGTCAAATACCCGTCCGACATGTCCGCGGAGGAACTCGGTCTCGAGGACTGATGCTCGGGACGGTCAGCGAAACAGCGGGGCCCCGGTCCGTGAGGATCGGGGCTCCCTCTCGAGGTCCCTCTCGACGCCTCGACCCACGCACCCCGAATCTGTGGTATAATGGTGGGTGAGGCGTACAGTCGAGTGGACCAGGCCGCCGCGCACGGTGAGCACGCCGGGGCGCAAGATACCAGAGAGCGAGGCACGAGATGAGGAACGCTGGAGTCCTGCTTGTCGTCGCCGTCATGCTGCTGGGGGGCCTCTCGTCCTCCCGGGCGCAGGCGGCGCTCCTCATCTCCGAGCTGTGTGACCCGCAGCTGAACTACACCACCGACAGGTTCATCGAGATCTACAACGCCGGCGCCGGGGGCGTCGACCTGACGGGCTGGTCCCTCGTCGCCGTCGGCAACGGCGGGGACATCTTCACGTGGGATCTCTCCGGTGACATCGAGCCGGGGCAGGCTCTGGTCGCCGGCGACGCGACCACCACCGTGGTCTTCCCGGTCGACTTCCCGGACGAGGCGTGGTCGAACAACAACGGCCTCTGGAACGGCAAGATAGGGGACGGGGCCAAGCTCCTCGACGACGGCTCGACCATCATCGACTACGTGGTCGTCGACGGGACGCGTTTCGAGAACAAGGACTACGTCCGCAACTACGGCGTGACCCAGCCCAGCACCACCTACGACCCTTCCGAGTGGACGGCGACACCGGTGAGCTACCCGACGGACGGCAGCCCGGGCACGCACGACACGGAGCTGCCGCCTCCCGCGCCCGAGTTCGGCGCGATCGACACGTACCCGGAGAATCCGCTCCCCGGCGAGCCGGTCGACGTGCAGGCCGTGGTGATCGACACCGCATCGACCATCACATCGGTGGTTCTGTCGTGGGGACTCTCGCCGGCGTCGATGCCGAACGAGATCACCATGTCGAACCTCTACGGCAACGTCTTCGAGACCGACACGATGATCCCCGGACAGGCCGAGGGCGTGACGGTCTCCTTCGAGATCGAAGCGACGAACGACATCCCGGCCTCCGCCACGTCCGACCTTCAGAGCTACACGGTGCCGGTGACCGTGTCCATCTACGACATCCAGGGTCAGGTCGCGTCCTCGCCCTACGACGGCTTGCCGGTCATCACGCACGGGGTCGTCACCACGCAGTTCTCCATCTACTTCGTGATCCAGGACGGCAGCGGTCCCTGGAGCGGTCTGTGGGGCAGGAGTCCCTCCGTGCCCGTCGTCGGGGACTCCGTGACGGTCTTCGGCACGATCAGCGAGAGTAACGGCATCCACACCGGGAACACGTTCCTCATGGGTGCCGAGTTCCTGAGCAGCGCACCGGCCGCGGCCCCGCCCGCCCCGACGCTCGTCACGACTGCGGAGGCGCCCTCTGAGTCCTACGAGGGCGTGCTCGTGAAGGTCGAGGACGCTGCGTGCACGAACGCCAACGTGGGCGCCGGAGTGTGGCTGGTCGACGACGGAAGCGGGAGCTGCGCCGTCGGCGAGTTCGCGTACGACTCCGACCCCGCGTTCGGGACCGTCTACGACGTCGCCGGGCCGCTGGGGTACTCGGAGGCTCTCTTCAAGATCGAGCCGCGGGACGCGAGCGACATCGTCTGGGTCGGAGACGATCTGGCTCCCGTCATCGCCCGGGCGGTCCCGACGAGCGAGACGACCGTGACCGTGACGTTCTCGGAAGAGCTGGAGCCGGTCAGTGCCGGGACCGCGGGGAACTACGCGATCGACAGTCTGAGCGTGCTGAGCGCAACGCCGGTTGCCTTCTATCCCGACCAGGTCGAGCTTACCGTCTCGACGATGTGGGAGCACACCTACACACTGACCGTGAACGGCGTCGAGGATCTCTTCGGCAACGCGACGGTCGGCGAAGTGGAGTACTTCGACTACGTCGATTACACCGCACCCGAGGGCTACTACGACAGCGTTGAGGGACTGCTGGGCGAACCGCTCAGAGCCGCGCTTCACGCGCTCATCGACGACCACGTGGTCTGGAGCTACGACTACGCATGGACGGCGTTCCGCACCTCCGACGACAAGCCCAGCGGGAAGGTCTGGGACATCTACTCGGACGTTCCCGGAGGACTGCCGCCCTACGAGTACGACTTCGGCGTCGACGAGGGTGGGATCGGTGGCGGCGAGGGCAACGGGTACACGCGTGAGCACTCGTGGCCGCAGAGCTGGTTCGACCACGCGTCGCCGATGGTCTCCGACCTCTTCGCGCTCTACCCCTGCGACGCGCACGTCAACGGCAACAGGGGGAGCGTCCCGTACGGCGAGGTGGCGTCCCCGGAGTGGGTGTCGCTGAACGGGAGCGAGCGGGGCCCGTGCACGTATCCCGGGTACTCCGGCATCGTGTTCGAGCCGATCGACGAGTACAAGGGCGACCTCGCGCGCACGTACTTCTACATGACCGCCCGCTACTACGCGGAGGACGCCGGGTGGACCGGCAGTCCCATGACCGACGGCGCCGACCTCTTGCCCTGGGCGGTCGACATGCTGCTCGAGTGGCACGCGGAGGATCCGGTCAGTCAGAAGGAGATCGAGCGGAACGGAACGATCTACGGCCTGCAGCAGAACCGCAACCCGTTCATCGACCGGCCCGAGTTCGCAGCCGCGATGTACGTGACGACGGGAGTCGACGAGGAACCCGCGGCGGCGTTTCGCCTGGGCCGGAACGTGCCCAATCCGTTCAACCCGACGACCACGATACGCTTCGAGCTTCCTCGCGAGGGCGCCGTCCGCGTCGAGGTCTACGACGTGAGCGGGCGTCTGGTGAAGGTCCTCGCGGACGGGGAGTATCCGACCGGCGAGCACGAGGT
>JALGVN010000351.1 GCA_025774645.1 bacterium | reverse complement strand
GGAGCATGTCGGCGCGGCGGACGACGTAGACGATGTCCTCCGTGCCTGCTCCGCCTGTGGTGGTGATGTTGCCGTCGGTGACGACCGGGATGCCGGCGACCTGGAGGCCGAAGGATCCGTAGCCGGTTGTCGGGCCGACGCCCATCGTGTTCTGAGGCACGTTGGACACTGGCAAGACGAGTGGCCTGTCATTTCCATCGACGGCTGCTGCCATCCAGGCTGCTCGACGCGGGTGCATGATGATCAGGTCCGCACCGGCGTACCGGTTCGAGTTGATCCTCTGGATTGCGTCCAGGAGCTTCGGGTAGAACTCGGCGACCGTCGGCGACGCGTCGGTGTAGGCCACCTGGGCGATGCCCGGGATGTTGCCGATGCCGAGGAGCTGTCCCGACGCACCCGTACCGGACAGCAGCTGCGTGTCCTTGACCGTCGCATGGGCACCCGTGAGGTCGGCCATGATCAGCGAGTCGATGCCGTCGCCGCGCTCGATGGCCTGGCGGGAAACGTCCTGCTGGCCGGCGATGGTGCGGATGTCCGACGTCAACAGCGTGTCGTCCATGTCCGTTTCGGACACGGCAGCGTTTTCGGTCGCCTGGATGGCGGCCGACGATCCTGTCGTCACGCGGCTGATGTTGATGGTCATGCCTCCCTGTGGAAGGGGAAGCCGGGTGCACAGGTTCGCGAACGGCTGCCCGGCGCGAGCCAGATCAGCAGCCAGGTCGACGAGGTACTGAGGCACGACGAGGCCGGCGAATGCGCCAGTCCCAACGTCTCGGTGCTCGACGTCCATTTCGACGGTGTGCCGTGCGATTCGGGCGCTTGCGCCGGGCTCGTGACGGTACTGCATGTGGAACAGGTCCTGGAAGAACGACCTGCTCGAGTGCTCCTCGTAGGTGAGGGGTTCGTTGGTGACGCTGACGAGGCCGGCGGCGCGCTCCTCTGGAGCGTCGTCGGTGGCGGACACCTCGGCGCGCAGCTTGGCGGCCTCGATGTTTCGCAGCTGGATCGAGCGGAGTTCGCTGATGCGCCCGTCGAGGGCTTCGGCGCGTTCCGACAGATCCTTCAGGTTCGTGTCCTCGGACTCGGTGAGGTCGCGGGCTTCTTCGGCCGCGCGTTCCACCAGTCCGGTCTGGGTGGTGCTGATCTCGTCGCGTTCGGAGACCAACTGGTCAAGTAACTGCATATCGCACTCCTCAGTCGAGGGTCGGTGTGTGAGGGTGCGATTGGGTGCCGGGGATCAGCCGGCGGCGCTTTCGCGGCGCTCTTGTGGTTTCAGAATAGACCAGGGGTGAGACAGCCGGCGGGCTTCTAGCTCGTGAGCAGGTGCCGCCATTTGGCGAGCCTGGGCGCAACCTGTGGGTCGTCGGGGTCGTAGTGGCGCACGGCGAGCACTTTCGCCTCGCCGTAGGCGGCGCTTGTGACCAGGCCGACGTGGTCGAGGCGTCCCTCGAGGCGTAGGACGTGCCGGCGGCCGTCGCGGGTTTCTGTCCGGTTGCGTATCGGCTGGAATGCGACCGACAGGCCGGTCACCATGCCGTCCGCGGCGAGCTGCCGCGATTCGTCGGCCCTGGACGTGTTCGCCAGGCGGAAGTCTGCTACCAGGCCGTCGGCTGTGTTTTCCCAGGACATCGACATCCCGACCGGGTGCCTGTTGCGGTCGTGCTGCTCGAGCAACGGGATTTTCGTGCCCCGCTCCTGGATGCTCTTGTCGAAGCAGGAACGGGCGAACTGTTCGAGGTACTCCCCGGTGTCGAATGTCGAATGCCACGGCGCGACGATGCCGACGAGGTGATGGCCGTCGTCGTCATCTCGCAGCTCGAGGTACTCCAGCTCAGCGGTGCGCGTCTCAAGGTTCATAGTTCCAGGTCCTGCTCGGTGTCGAGGTCTTCGATGGCGCGTATCTCCGGGACGGACAGCCAGCCGCCGGCTAGCGCCTGGGCGTGTGCGGCGTAGCGGGTGTTCGTGTCTGCGCGCAGCAGCGCGTCGAGGTTGAACTTGGCCTCCTGGCCGCGTGGCAGCAACGTCGACAAGGCGGCTTCCGTTCGTGTCAGCCAGGGC
>JALGVN010000120.1 GCA_025774645.1 bacterium | reverse complement strand
ATCGTACTCCGGTTTTGATGCGTCCCGGGAGCGCCGGAAGCGGCCGCCGTTCGACGAGGCCGGGAGGACCGCGACCGCACCCCCGTCAGGCCCCGCGTTCAGGACCCTGGTCGGGAGCGATCTCTGTCCCGGCGATGCCGGAGAGACCGTCCGGGAGCTCCTGCACCCAGCCGTTCTCGAGTCCCGCGGCGGCGAGGGCTTCACGGGTGCGGTCCCACTCGGCGCGGGTGATCCGTCGCCCGACTTCCGGGCACCCTTCCGCCCTGTGCGCGGGGTAGTACTGCGCCATCAGGCTGACGAAGGTGTCGCGCCCGAGCTCGGACGCGACCCACCGCAGCGAGTCCTCCGTCCCCGAGAGATCGTTCGGGAGGACGAGGTGGCGGACGATGAGCCCGCGGGCCGCCGTGCCGTCCGGGTCTCTCTCGAGGACGCCGACCTGCCTCTTCATCTCCCTGAGTGCGGCGCGGGCGGTCTCCACGTAGTCGGGGGCGTCCGAGAGCTCGAGGGCCGCGTCGTCTCGGGAGTAGCGGAGGTCCGCGAGATAGATGTCGACGACCCCTTCGAGAAGCTCGAGCGCCGCGGGAGACTCGTACCCCGACGTGTTCCAGACGACGGGCAGCCGAATTCCCTCCCCGCTCGCGAGTCGGAGGGCTTCGAGGACGGCCGGCAGATACTGCGTCGCCGAGACGAGGTTCAGGTTGTGGCAGCCGGCGCCTGCGAGGGAGACCAGCATTCCCGCGAGCTCTGCGGCCGTGCGGTCCCGGCCCTCGTGCAGCTGGCTCCAGCGGTAGTTCTGGCAGTAGGCGCAGGCCATCGTGCAGTGGCTGAAGAGGACGACGCCCGACCCGCCGGTGCCGGAGATCGGGGGCTCCTCCCCTGGATGCGACATGTGGCGGTAGACCCGCGGCTCGAGGCCGGCCCCGCACCACCCTCGCTCGCCTGCGGTCCGGTCGATGCCGCACTCCCTGGGGCAGAGGACACACGATTCGAGGTGAACAGCGGCCCGCCGCACCCTCGCTCCGAGTTCACCGTTTGTTGCCAGTGTCACGAATATTGCCTCACTCACACCGTTCCCCCGCGAGCCCCTCCCGGGGACGCGCCACATGACGGGGGGCATACGAGCAAACAGGTACGATTCCTGCATGACTTACGCCTTCGAACGGAGAGATACCATTGCACCGCGCGGAAGTCAACGCGGCGCTCTAGCATCGTCTCCCCGTCCGCCGTTGCCAGGCGGGCGGGCGAGCGGAGGAAAGCGCGGATGGTCCTCAGAGCTATCGCAACCGTCGTCATCGTTCTTGTCATCGCGGTCCCCGCTCTCGCGCGTGAGTGCGAGACCGAACGGCTCTCGACCAGGCAGCTTCATGAGACCGGCGCGATCGAGCGCGACGCCGACAACCTCTGCCACAACGGAGCTCAGGAACACTACTGGACCGTGGGTGACTGGTTCACCGGCAACGAGTCGTATCTGATCTACTGCGATCCCGTCGAGTGCGCCGAGTGCGAGGAGGGCTGGAAGCCCAAGAGCGTGACGCTCGCCCTCTACTGGAACGCGGAGAACACCTGCTCGCTCAGGGCGAAGGCGAGCATCCAGCTCGCGGTTCCCGGAGCGGGTGAGTGCCCGGCCCCCGGCGCCACGGTCTGCGTGTCGGACCCGATCACGATCGGTCCCTTCAGTCCCGCGGGCCTCTGGGCCATCTCGATACCGCTTCCGGACGCGTGCACGACCCTGGAGGGTCCGTTCTTCACGACGGTCGAGTTCATCGACACTTGCGAAGAGCTTCCGGTGCTCGTCACCGACCGCGGACCGTGCGACGACTGCCGCACGTGGAACGACTGGGGCCTCGGCTGGAGGAAGCTGTGCGACTACGGCTTCCCCGGCAACATCAGCGTGTATACGACAATCGAGTGCCAGGGATCGACGCCGGTGGAACAGTCCTCCTGGTCGACGATCAAGGGCAGGTACAGGTAAACGACCGGATGTGAGCTTCCGGGTTGCTCCCGGGAGCCGCTCTGCATCCCCCCCTTGCAGGCCGGTCGAAAGAGGGAGGCAGATCGCTCAGGCGACCTGCCTTCCTCGCTTTTTGGGATGTGTCGATGTTCGATGAGCGGTCCGGTCCGGGGAGTTTCCCGCCGTCCGGGCCGTCGGGGCCGTCGGGGCCGTCGGAGCCGCCGCGACCAGACCGCTAGCGGTGGAGCACGACCGTCGTCTGCCCCTCCCCGACCATGATCGCGCAGACCTGACCCTCGATGCGCACGCCCGTGCCCTCGATCACGAACGGATGATCCACCTGGTGCATACCGCCTCCGTTGAGCTCGAGCACCTCGCCCTGGACCGTCACGGCCAGGTCGTCCGGAGCTTCGAGGATGAGCTGCCGGAAGTCGAACTCGTCCTCTCCGAGGATGGCTGCGGTCGGGTGGCCGATGAGCTCGATCCTCGTCCCGCCGGAGTACTCGATCTTGAGGATCCGCTTGTGCACGGCCCGGTGGGCGTCCACCTCCTCGATGTTGTCGCGGTCGTAGCTCACCGTAAGGCTCGACAGCAGATGGACGTTCAGGATGAGTCTATGCTCGCTGTTCCTGATCTCGTCGAAGAGACGCTCGGGCTCGCTCTTCGTTCTCTGGATGAACTCGCCACGGTCGGCCAGCCGCTCCTCGAACCCGAAGCTCGCGAGCAGATCCGAGGTGCTGACCGTCTTCCGCTTCGTGAGATCGAACAGTATCTCGTAGGGGTCGACGCAGCGCTCCGCCACCTCCGCCCGCCAGGTCGGATGGTATCTGTCGAGGAGCATGCACACACCTGCCCCGGACCAGAGGAAGCGCTCCGTGCGGTACCAGTCGAGATCGACGACGTCCGGAAGGCAGTCCTCCAGATTCCGTTCCCGGGCGAGGTCGGCCGCGAAGAGCTCCTTCCCCCTGCTGCTGAGGTAGGACATCGCCGTCTGCCGGCTGCGCTCGCCGACGTAGGCCGGCAGCCCCTCGAGCCACTCGCGCCGGCGCTCGTACTCGACGAAGCGCTGTCCCATCCCGAGCCTGCGTACCGACCGGACGCTGACGAAGTCGATGACGTGCCGCTCGAGCTCCGACGCGGGCGCCGCGAGTGCCCTCTTCAGCAGGTCGCACTCGATGTCCACGAGCGCGAGGTTCCTGGCGTCAGCGGGGTACCCGGCGATGAGGTCGATCGGGTCCGACATGCCCGGGCAGTGCTCGGTCAGGTGCGCGCGGAAGACCTCGGAGAAGATGGCGGGGAGTCCGTCCGCGAGGAGCTCGTCGACGGTCGCAAACGCGGTCGGGTCGTCACCCACGAGTCGCGCGGCCGGCGTGACCTCCGGAGCATCGGAGGGGCCACGGTGGATGGCCGACTCGACGGCGTACAGCTCCCGCATGGGGATGAACGAAGGAGGTGGATGGGGATGGCCGACCAGGTAGCAGATGCCGTCGGGCGACATCACGGCGACGGGAGTCTCCGAGATCTCCCATTCGGGCCAGACGGATTCCGACAGGTCGTCGAGGCGCTGAGCCTCGTCGATCTCCGTCAGGACCTCGACGACGGTGTCGTCGGGCGCGGCGACAGACAGGGTCGGCAGGAGCAGGAGCAGCGCCGCCCAGGCGGCCGCCCGTCGAACATAGCTCGCCGGTTGCCGTCTCATTGCCGGCATTCCTCCGTGCCAGGCGAGCCGAGCGGGGCATGGGGTCATTCTAGGACCGCCGGGCCGCCGTGACAAGGGTTCTCCTGACCGGAGCCGCGCTTCTGGTCCGGCACCGCGGGGTGGGTGCCCGCCGGCGAAGGGAACCGGCGTTCTTGACTGGGCGTCCATGCTGCGGTATAATAGAGTGTAGTACCTAAAGTGAATACACGTCATCAGTTGTCTCGCCCACGACCGCCCGTCGCTACGGGCGGCAAGGAGGAAGCGCATGGTGAGGGGCATGGTACCCATCCTCGCGTCGGTCCTGGTCGCGTTCCTGGTGCTCGCCGCAACGAGCGCGCCGCTCGCAGCAGCACAAACTTCGCGCCGCCCCGCGCAGGCGGATCTTGAGGACAGTCATAGACTGCTGTGGGAACCGAAGCAGCGTGCTTTCGAGCGCCTCCAGGAGGCCCTCGCTCTCCCGCCGGATGCCGATCGAGCTTCGCAGGACGACTACGACGTCACCTTCTACGACATCGACATCACGATCGACCCGTCTGCCGAGAGGGTTGACGGCGTGGTGACCATGAAGGCCGCAAGTGTCGTCGACGGGCTCTCGATCGTCATCCTCAATCTGTTGGACAACATGTCGGTCACTTCGGTTACACAGAATCTGTCACCGCTCGCCTACACCCACGCCGACGACAAGATCACGGCGACGCTCCCCGGGGCCGTCGACACGGGCGAGACCTTCGAGGTGACCGTCGCCTACGGCGGATTCCCGATCGACAACTCCCTCAGGTTCAACTACCACAGCGGAAACGTCATCGCCTCGAGCCTCTCGGAGCCGAACGGTTCCCGCGAGTGGTGGCCGTGCAAGGACACGCCGGCCGACAAGGCCGACTCCGTCCGGATCGCGTTCACGGTGCCGGACTTCCAGTTCGCCGCCTCTGAGGGGACTCTCGTATCGACGACGGACAACGGTGACGGGACGATCACTTATGAGTGGTTCGAGCGGTACCCGATCACGACCTACCTCGTCTCGGTGGCGTCGACGAACTACGAGACCTTCACGGACTACTACCACTACGGCCGCGCCGACTCGATGCCGATCGACAACTACATCTACCCCGAGCACTACGACGACGCGCTGATCGACCTCAGCATCACGGCGCCCGCGATCGAGTACCTGGCGTCGGTCTACGGCGAGTACCCGTTCCTCGAAGAGAAGTACGGGCACGCCGAGTTCCCGTGGGGCGGGGCGATGGAGCACCAGACCTGCACGAGCTACGGGGCGATCCTCTTCACCGGCACGAACTACTACGACTGGGTCCTGATCCACGAGCTCGCGCACCAGTGGTGGGGTGACTGGGTCACGTGCCACACGTGGGACGACATCTGGCTGAACGAGGGGTTCGCGACCTACTCGGAGGCCCTCTGGTTCGAGCACCTCGGCGGGTTCGACGCCTACGTCGAGCGGATGGAGGGCTACGACAGCCAGGGCTACTTCGACGGACCGATCTACGACCCGGACCAGACGTTTGGCCGGACGGTCTACAAGAAGGGTGCCTGGGTTCTCCACATGCTCCGGCGCGTCGTCGGGGGACGCGACACACTCCTCGAGATCCTCGAGACCTACAGCGCGGCCCACGCCTACGGTACCGCGCTCACGAGCGAGTTCCAGGAGGCTGCGGAGTCGATCCACGGCGAGAGTCTCGACTGGTTCTTCCAGGAGTGGGTCTACGGGGAGAACAGACCGAGCTACGAGTATGACTGGACGTGGTGCGGGGGCGACGAGACCTGGAACGTCATGCTGCACATCGACCAGGTCCAGGGGAACGCCGGCCTCTTCACGATGCCGATCGACATCGTGATCGAGACGGCGGCGGGAGACACGACCGTCACCGTCTGGAACGACCAGTGGAGCCAGGACTTCTTCTTCACCGTGGAAGCGGCGCCGGTCGACCTCCACTTCGACCCCGACAGCTGGATTCTGAAGTACCTCGACATCGGGACCGGCATCGAGATGCCCGAGCAGGTGACGGCGCTGTCGCTCGCGGCGGCCGCGAACCCGTTCCGGGAGAGCGCGAGGCTCGTCTACAGCCTGCCTTCCGCGGGGCGCGTGAGGCTCGCCATGTACGACGTGTCGGGGCGGCTCGTCCGCGAGCTCGTCGACGCGGACGTCCCGGCGGGCGTGCACGAAGCAGTCTGGTCCGGTGACGGGCGGGACGGGGGCGGCGTGGCGAGCGGCATCTACTTCGCGCGGCTCACGACCGACGCCGGTTCTGCCTCGCAGAAGCTCCTCTTCATGAAGTAGGCACCGAGCCGACGGACCTGAAACGACCACCGGGGACCCCGTTCAGGGGTCCCCGGTCTACTGTCTGCTTCCCTGTCTCTTGCCTCGCCTGGCTGGCATCCGCGGCGCGCCCGGCGGCCGCGGCCTGTTCCTACAGGAGCTCGCGGAGCTTGAGCCTGAGCTCCATCTCCTTCCCGTCTCTCGTGATCCCGATCAGGTACTCGGTCCCCCGCTCGGCGCGGAGGAGCTGCCGGATCGCGAGAACTCCGTCGAACGCCTCTACCCCGATGCCGTTGATCGAGATCATGACGTCACCCTCGGCGAAGCCCGCCTCGTCGGCCGGCGTTCCGGGTGCGACGAAGAGCACCTCAGCCACCCCCTCGGGCTGCCAGATGGAGAGGCCGCACATGTCGTGCGCGGAGTGTGCGCCGAAGCCGTCGCCCTTCTCGACGATCATCTGCTGCCGCTCGTAGTCCAGGTAGAGCACGAAGTGCTCGAGGATCGAATTGCCGAGGTTCCCGGTCACGTCGGAGTCCCCGAACGCGCCCGCCACTTCGCCGGGAGGAACGGAGAGCCACGGATCGTCGATCGTGAACCCTGCGAGCTCGAAGGTCTCGTAGCGCTGGTGCAGTCTCCGCATCCGTCCGCCCGCTCCGAACCCGACCGCCTCGATCGACGGGCGCTCCAGCAGACCGTGCTCGTCGGCGTACGGGAAGTGGAACGAGGACCCCGACGCCCCGAGGTCGACGCTCCAGAGCCCCTCGTGCTCTCCGTCGATCGTCGCCGGGACCGCGAACGTGTGACCGCGAAGCGGCGCGTCGAGCACGACGCCGTCCCCTTCGTACTCGAACGTCTCCGGATCGTAGAAGTCGAGGATCTCGTTCGCGTAGTCGACCCTCGTCACGAAGCGGGACAGGAAGTCGTATCCGAGAATTCCCCCGATCTCCATGCCGCTCGTTCTTCTGAACAGGTCGGAGATCGCGATCGTCGCGGCCGTCTGCGCCTCGAACTCGATGCCCTGCAGAGTGAACGGTGGCAGGTTCACGAACGAGACCTCCACGACGTTCCCAGCTCCCTGGCCCTTCATCTCCCCCTCGGGCTCGAGCCCGAGCGCTCGGGCGTAGTTCTCGTCGATCACGCTGATGCTCGCGCCTGTGTCGAGGGCCCACAGGCTTGTGCTGCAGTCGATCGTCACCATCAGGAAGAGGTGGCGCTCGATGAACCGGAACGGCACGCCGACGGCAGCGTCCCCGTCGACGAACCGGTAGTCCTTCACGTCATCGGCCGGCGGCTCGAAGAGCGCGGGGTCGATCTCGACGTCGACCTCGTAGCTGGTGATCTCGACCGTCTGCTTCTGGCCGACGGGCAGGCTCTCCATGTCCTGCAGGAAGGACCTCTGCACGCCGTTCACGGGGCGGTAGTCGGAGTGTGTCGTGTGCATCTCTCCGTTAGAGGAATTGGTGATGCTCTTCTCGACGAAGAACGTCGACGTGTTGATGTACTCGACGCCGTGGTCATCGTTGAGCGTGTTCGTCGTCTTCACGACGTAGCACTCGAAGCCGTCCACGTCTTCGGTCCCCTCGAGCGCCACGTCGAAGATCACCGACTCAGGATCCC
>JALGVN010000350.1 GCA_025774645.1 bacterium | reverse complement strand
GCGGACCGCGGACGCGCTGGATGGCGCGGCGCTGACCGCCTCGCTCTGCGGGTACCAGGGTGTCGAACAGAACAGGATACCCTCCCCGGTCGGGGAAGGCGTTCGAGGAGAGTGTCGGGAACGGGGGATGCCGCGTGTCGGCGAGCGCGCACTCGCCAGGCGTGATGTGCGGCTCAGTCGCCCAGTTCGGAATCGATTGCCTGCGTGAGCTCCTCCGCGCGCTCCTGCACCTGTGCGAGCAACTTGTTTCTGTCGTCGCGCTCTCCGAAGAGCTCACCTGCGATGTTCAACGCTGCGAGGATGGCGACCTTGAGCGAAGACCCGAGTGCGGTCTCGTTGGTCACCTCCTGCATCTTGCTGTCTACGTAGTGGGCGATCTCCTGGATACGCTCGGGATCAGCGTCCCCGCGTATCCGGTATTCCGAACCGTATATCTCAACCTTGACGCTGTTCATATCACCGCTCTGGAGAGCAGCCTCGACCGTCTCCGTCGCGCCTCCAAGGTCGTTTTTCTTGCGCGTTCGTCTCGTTCCCACTCTCGTTGCCTGCCGTTCCTCGTTCAACAGACCCTGAGAAGCCTCAGGCCAGCTTCCCTACGATCGACCTGAGCTTCGTCTCGATTCGCTTCCTCTTCCTGGAGTCTACCTTCTGGCCGGACCCGATCGCCTGGATCTGGTCGGCCAGGTCGTCCAGCTCCTTTCCAATAGCCCGGAATCGTTCGTCGAACTGGGCGTTCTCGGTCTTGAGCCGTCGAATCTCCTCGACGGCCTTCGCGACCGATGCTTCCAGTTCAGTCAATCCGGGCAGCTGCATCAATCAGTCATCCTATCTACCGGGAACGACGGGGAGTCAGCCCGCCTACTCCCGGAGCGACGCACCGAACCTCTCGATGAGGTGGGTCACGATGCGTCCTTGCGCCTCGTCCACCTCTCTGTCGGTGAGCGTCCGCTCGCGCGACATGTAGGTGAGCGAGAATCCGAGACTCTTCTTGCCGGCGGGAAGCTGGTCCCCCCGGTACATGTCGAACACGTCAACGTCTCCGAGGAGAGGCTCGCCGAGCCCACCGATCGCCTCCGTGATGGCGCCTGCGGCGGTCCCCTCGTCCACGACGAGCGCGAGGTCGCGACGCGACTTCGGGTACTTCGGAAGCGCGTCGAACGTGCCCGTCACGGTACACAGTTCCGTCAGCAAATCAAGTTCAAGTTCGAAGACAAACACGTCCTCCGGAAGGTCCCACCTCTTGGCGACCCCCCGCGACAGCATCCCGAACGAGCCCACACCGCGATCCCCCAGAAGGAGGCCCGCAGCATGGCCCTGCTCGAACAACGGGCCATCGTAGCAGGAGAGCCCGGGACTGTCAACCTCGAGCGCTTCGGCGAGGGCCCACAGGACCCCCTTCCCGTCGAAGAAATCGACGTTTCTCGCCTCCCGGTCCCAGGCCGGTCTCCCGGCAGTCCCGGCGATGGCGCCTGCGAGCATCCAGCGCTCCGAGTGGGCCTCGGCGGGCCCCAGGAACACCTTCCCGATCTCGAAGACACGGAGATCGGACTCCCCGACGTTCGCGTTCCGCCTGACGACGTCCAGGATCGACGGGATCATCGTCGTCCTGAGGAGCGGCATCTCCTTGTTCACGGGGTTGTCCAGTTCGATCGGCTCGCCGTCAGGTGTCATGCCGAGCTTCTTTACGGCGTCCCTCTCCATGAACGAGGGCGTCAGGATCTCGCAGAACCCGAGCCCCACCGCGGCTTCGCGCACCCGGTCCCTCGCCGCCCTCGCGAGATCGGTGGTCACGGCGAGCGAGTGGAACGGGACCTCGTGAGCGATCTTGTCGTAGCCGTCGAGCCGCGCGACCTCCTCGATGAGATCGGCCTCGACCCTGATGTCCAGTCTGAAGGACGGGACATCCACAAGGAGCACGTCGTCCGGAGCCCCTTCCACGCCGAATCCGAGACTCTCGAGCTCGGCCGCGGCCTTCTCCTTCGGAGGCCCCGGCGCGAGCATCGACCGCACTTTCTCCATCCGAAGCGGAAGCAGCCTCGGCGGCGCCTCCCACTCCCCCGCGTCGACGATCCCGCGGGCGACCTTTCC
>JALGVN010000119.1 GCA_025774645.1 bacterium | reverse complement strand
GCTGAGCATCTCTCTCGGCACCAGCACCTTCGTCTCGTCCTCGGGAGTCTGAGCGGGGGAGAGCTCGTCGCTGAGGAAGCACGGGATGCCGCTCTCCTCGAGCAGCTCCCGGATCTGTCCGACGCGCTTCTCGTCGTCTGTCGTTTCGATGACGACGAGCCCCTCGGCGGGAAGGTCGCCGCCGACGTCTTCACCGTCGCCGCTGGGTGCTGCTTCCTCTCTGTTCACGAGAGGCACGTTGCAGTGCGGGCAGACAACGATCGGTTCGTCGAACTCGCACTCGCACTCGGGACACGTGGCCACGTCCTCTTCCTCCAGGGTGAATCGTCGGGGCGTCCGCCCGTGAACGAGTAAGATAGTAGCAACGGTCGGACAGGAGTCAAACAGAAACTTGTGCCGACTGCCGACGACTGCCGGCCGACGGCGGACCGTCGGGCGGCGGGGTCGGCGACAGCTCGGGTTGACATCGCGCCGCGCTCGGACTAGCATCGAACGTCCATCTTGAATCACCGTCCGCGGCCGTCGTCCTCGCGACGCTGACTCTTGTCTGGTCGGCGCCGGCAGCCGGGTCGGACGCGCAATACCGGTTCGTGATTCTGAGCGATCGGACGGGCGGGCACACCGAGGGCATCTATCCCAAGGTCCTCGAGGAGATTAGCCTGCTGAACCCCGATTTCGTCGTCACTGTCGGCGATCACATCGAGGGGTACGGCGAGGATTTCGAGAGGGTCAACGCCGAGTGGGACACGTTGCTGGCTATGCTGGACACGATCGACGCGCCCGTCTACATGACGCCGGGCAACCACGACATCTGGAGCGACGAGTCCGAGGCGGTCTACATCGAGCGGACCGGCCAGAAGCCGCACTACTCCTTCGATCACGGGAGCACCCACTTCGTCGTCCTTGACGTGAGCCGGATCGAGACCTCCGCGGAGTTCCCCGAGGGGCAGCTCGCATGGCTCAGGGCCGATCTCGAGGCCGCCCAGTCGGCCGACGCGATCTACGTCTTCTTCCACAAGCCGCTCTGGGCCGGCACTCTGACCGTCGGGAGCCCGGATACGCTCCACGAGGTCCTCGTCGAGTACGGCGTGGACGCGGTCTTCAACGGGCACCTCCACCACTACTTCTCCGTGAACTACGACGGCGTCGACTATACCGTCATGGGGAGCTCCGGCGGGCACATGTACAGGTCGGCAACCGAGCCGGTCGCCCGCGGGGAGTTCTTCCAGTTCGGCTGGGTCACCGTCGATGCGGAAGGCTACGAACTCGCCGTGATCGACGTCGGTGGCATCTACCCGCGGGAGATCGTGACGACCGACGACGTTGCGGAGATCGAGAGGATCGAGGGGGAGCTGGTCGGCCTGAGCGCGCTCTACGTCAACGAGGCGGAGCTGATTGACACCACCGTCCGGGTGTCTGTCGTGAACGCCGGCGATGAGCCGATCGAGAACCTCCTCAAGTGGGAGGTACCCGAAGGGTGGATGGTCACGCCGGCAGTCGCCGACCTCGTCGTTGCGCCGGGCGAGGCGAAGGAGATGGAGTTCTCCGTCATGAACACCGGTCCGCTGTATCCGGTGCCCCGCGTCTCCTGCGCCTACCCCATGACCAACGGAATGAAGGTCGACGTGGACATGCCGCTCGACGTAACGAGGACGGTCGGCGCGCCGCGCATGGTCGAGGCGCCGACGATCGACGGCGTCGTGGGCGAGGGCGAGTGGGAAGGAGCTGAGCCGGCGACGGTTCTCTATCCACCGTACGACGCGGAGGTAGACGGCTCGACGGAGTTCCGCTTCGCGCACGACGATGAGAATCTCTACCTCTCCGCCGTGTGCTACGACCCCGAAATGAGCGAACTCACCGCGAACGTGGAAGAGCACGACGGCGCCGTCTACGGAGAAGACTGCGTCGGCTTCTTCTTCGCGCCCGACTGGGAGGACATGGTCGTCTATCAGATCTACTTCAATCCCCTCGGGACCGCGTTCGACCAGAGGATCACGTTCGACGAGAACATGTACTACACCGCGGACCGCGAGTGGGACGGCCACTACGAGGTGGCCGTGCAGCGGACCGAGCACTACTGGAGCACAGAGGTCCGGGTGCCCATGGAGGACGTCCAGGGCGACGTCGTCGCGAACCCGAACTGGGGGCTGAACTTCAGGCGCAAGCAGTCGAGGACGGATTCGGCCTGTGACTGGCAGATCCCGATCGACTACGACCCCGGCACGTTCGGGGAGCTTCAGTTCGAGGAGTAGGTTTCGTGGCGCGGGCGTGCGGCTGGGTGGTCGCGCGGTCCGGGCGAGTCCGCATCAGGGAAGTCCCCGCGATGGAGCCGACGCACGATCTCATCATAGCCGGAGCCGGACCGGCCGGGACGAGCTGCGCCCGCCGGGCGGCCGAGCTCGGTCTGTCGGTGCTCGTGTTCGAGAAAGAGTCCTTCCCGCGGCCGAAGCCGTGCGGGGCAGGTCTCACGTCGAAGACGCTCCGCTGGTTCGGAGACGAGCTGGCGTCGGTGATCCACGACGAGGTGAGCGTCGTGAGGCTGGTCGTCTCGCGCGGAGTGGAGATCACCTGGCAAGGGGGAGGCATCGTCGTGGCGACGACGTCCCGCCGCGAGCTCGACCAGCTTCTGGCCGTCCGAGCCACCGAGGCCGGAGCGCGCATCGAGTTCGGGGTCAGGGTGGAGTCGGTCGAGACGACCGACACGGGCGCCTCGGTCGTGGCGGGCGGGCACACGCACCACGCGCGGCACCTCGTGGCGGCCGACGGACCCGAAGGGGTCGCTCGGCGAGCGTGCGGCATGCCGAGGATCCGGCTCGCGGGCGGCATCTACGTCCACGCGTTTCCCGACCAGGCCGGCGAGCTCGACCCCTACCGCGGCGAGCTCGTCTTCGACTATACGGAGCACCGGCGCGGGTACGGCTGGGTCTTCCCGAAGCGCGATCACCTGAACGTCGGCGTCTATGGAAAGGGCCTGAGGAAGGGCGGTATCCGTCAGAGTCTCAGGACGCTCCTCGATTCGCTCGGACTCTCCGGCTGGCGCGCCGAAGGGCCGTTCGCGTTTCCGGTGCCCTGCTCCACCGGAGCGGAGCATCTGTCACACGGCCGCATCCTCTTCGCGGGCGACGCGGCGGGACTCGCCGACCCCATCACCGGGGAAGGGATCTCATACGCGATCGCGAGCGGGAGGATCGCCGCCGAGTCGATTGCGGAATCGCTCGGAGTGGAGGTCGCAGCAGGGAACGGGCAACGCGGGGCACGGGGCGGTGCCTCCGATCTCGACGCCGCCGGGATCTACCGCCACAGGATCATGCGCGAGGTCGTGCCGGAGGTGAACGGCCTGCGTCCGCTCGGGAGCCTCCTCTACACGCTCGGCCCCCGGGTGATCGGGACCGTCGTCCGCACCCCGTTCCTCCGGGAGATGCTCGTCAGACGCAGGATGTGGCAGGAGTTCGAGTCGAAGGGAGGACGGCTGCGTGTCGAGACGCCCACGCGCGATCGTCATCAATAACGACCATCCGACGTCGGCATACGGCGCCGCTCGACTGGCCGCCATCTTCGACGCCGCGTTCGAGACCGAGGTCGCTACGCAGCTCGCGGGCTTCGCGCCGGCGCACGACTGGCTGGCGTCGCTCCGCGCGGACGCGCTCGTTCTCTCCGGAAGCGAACTCTCGCTGACGTCACCCGTCAAGTGGATGCTCGAGGAAGAGGAACTCCTGCGCGCCGCCGTCGATACGTCGCTCCCCGTGCTCGCCATCTGTTTCGGCCATCAGCTTCTGGGGCACGCGTTCGGAGCGGGGCTCGTCACGAGAGAGAAGCGCGTCGGTCTCTTCGACGTGACGCGGGTCGGGAACGATCCCGTCTTCGCCGGGCTCGGCGCGACCGTGAGCGTCCCCGAGCAGCACAGCGACCAACTCGACGCCGTGCCGGACGGCTTCGAGCTCGTAGCTACGTCCGACTACTGCCCCGTCCAGGCGATCCGCCACGCGCGACTCCCCGTGTACGGGGTGCAGTTCCATCCTTGCTACGGCGACGGAGTCTTCGACGCGGACGAGGCGTGGGATGAACTCGGGTGGGAGGGAACGTTCGTTCACGACGGGGGCGCGATCCTCGACAACGCGGTGAGGATCCTCGCGGACGGCGCGGGTCAGGGCAAGAGAAGCACCGCCTGACGAAGGACCTGCGGAGTGGAGCGGGCTATGCGCGGAGCGCGTGGCCCGCGATCTTGTAGGCGATCTTCGCGGCCAGGAAATCGGCTGCGACGAAGCGGTCGATGGGGCAAAGCTCGACGACGTCTGCCGCGACGACGTTCCGACGCTCGAAGAGCGTTGCCACGAACGTCAGAACCTCGTACCAGAGAAGTCCTCCCGGCTCAGGAGTTCCGACAGACGGCATGATCGAGGGGTCGAAGCCATCGAGGTCGACCGTGAGGTAGACGTCGTCGGTCGCGACGGCCTCGATTGCTTCCTCCATCCAGTCCCGGACCTCCGTGCGTTTCGCGGAGCAGGTCGAAGCGATGTCCTCGGCGTAGAACACGCGGATCCCGCGTTCCTCGATGAGTCCGGCTCCTTCCGGCGTCAGGCTCCTGATGCCCACCTGTACGATCGGGAAGTCGTCGACGAGCCTCCTCATCGCGCACGCGTGATTGAGGGGACTTCCCTCGTACTCGTCGCGGAGGTCGGCGTGCGCGTCGATCTGAACGACCGTGAGTCCGGGTCGGACCTCCGCGATTCCACGGACCGCGCCGATGGTGAGCGAGTGCTCCCCTCCGAGAGACAGGATGAACTTCCCCTCGGACGCGAGCGAGGCGACCTCGCTGCGGATCCGGTCGACGACCTCCTCGGGGCTGCCGGTCGTGTCGAGCGAGGGCAACGTGTGGATGCCCGCCTCGCATGGCTCGTCGCGCGCAAGCTCGTCGTAGGTCTCGGCGTGCGTCGACGCGTCGAGAATGGCGGCGGGACCGCGCGCCGTGCCCTTCACCCAGGTCGTCGTCGCCTCGTAGGGGATCGGCAGCACGAGGACGCGCGACGTCTGACGATCGGCGAGTTCGGGAGGCAGGTCGAGGAAGGCGCCGGGATTGTGCTTCTGCCCAGACAAGGGTGGCTGCTCCGCTTTGAGGTGACGGGCGACTCAGGCAGGGACGGGCGGCGTCCCTAGTCGCCGAGATTGAGGGGCGGCCTGGCGAAGACCGCGGCCGCGACAACGGTGGTCCAGAGTCCGTCTTTGTGGCCGACGGCCGTCTGCGTGATGTTGCGCGAGTAGACGATCTTCCCGCTGATCTTCCACAGCTCCCGGCGCTCGTCGTAGCTCGAGTCCGGGTCGAACGGGACGCCCAGGGTCGTGGCGAGCATCTGCGCGGCGAGATCCTCGGCGTAGTCGCCCGCGACGCCGCCTCTCTCCCCGAAGGAAGAGTGCTCGGACAGATAGCCGTAGTGGGTGAGGTCCTTAGGTTTGGCAATGCCGATCGAGGCCGCGATCAGCCGATGCGGTTCCCTGGTCGCCGTCTCCGAGATGACCGCGAAGAGTATCTGACCGTGCTGGAGCTTCCTGACCGCGCGTTCGCGCGAGACGATCCGTGCGCCCGGCGGGAGGATGCTCGAGACGCGAACGAGGTTGTAGGTCGCGAGCTGCGCGTTCCGGAGCGCCATCTCGAAGCTGGCGAGCTTCTCCTTGTGCCTGCCCACGCCCTTCGTGAGGAACATCTCGCAGTTGTTGTTCAATCGTTCGTCTCCCGTTCCGCTCTCGCGGTCCCCCGCGTCCGGTCTCACTCGAGGGCGGAGTTCGACAGCCCGAGTAGCGATTATAAGGAGTGGGAGAGACGGTGTCAACGCGGGGCACCGCACCGCGTTGACGCCCGGTCGCGGCGCTGGTATGGTCGTTCGACCGTTCGCCGCCGCCGCCGCGCCGCGTCCAGACAGGAGAACTCGCAGTGAAGGCAATGGTCCTCGACGCCTTCGGCCCGGTTGAAGAGAGCCCGCTCGTCCTCCGGGACGTACCCCGTCCTGTGCCGGGGCCGCACGAAGCGCTTGTGCGCGTCCGGTACTGCGGCGTCTGCCACACCGATCTGCACACCGTCGAAGGCGAGATCGTCCCCCCGAAGCTCCCGATCATCCCCGGGCACCAGGTGGTGGGGATCGTGGAGGAAGTCGGGGAGGAGCCCGCGCGCCTGAGCGTCGGGCAGCGGGTCGGCCTCGCGTGGCTCGCCCGGACGTGCGGCACCTGCCCGTACTGCGAACGGGGAGAAGAGAACCTCTGCGAGAACGCGCTCTTTCACGGGTTCGATCTCGACGGCGGATACGCCGAGCACGTCCTCGTTCACGAGGACTTCGCCTATCCGATCCCGGACGGGTTCTCGGACGACCAGGCCGCTCCTCTCCTCTGCGCGGGCATCATCGGCTACCGCGCGATCCGTCGAGCCGGCGCGGGTCCGGGACGCCGGGTCGGGCTCTACGGATTCGGCGCGTCCGCGCACGTGGCGATCCAGGTGCTCGCTCACTGGGGGTGCGAGGTCTACGTCTTCTCCCGGAGCGCGTCGCATCGCGCGCTTGCGGAGAAGCTCGGGGCCGCCTGGACGGGAAGGGCGGAGGACGTGCCGCCGGCCCGTGTCGACAGCAGCGTCATCTTCGCGCCGGCGGGACCGCTCGTCCTGAACGCGCTCGAGCACCTGGAGAAGGGGGGCACGGTGGCGCTGGCCGGCATCTACATGACGTCGATCCCGGAGATGGACTACGAGAAGCACCTCTACCACGAGAAGACACTCACGAGCGTGACCGCGAGCACGCGGTGGGACGGGATCGAGCTCCTGGAGCTCGCGGCGGAGATCCCGATCCGGACCGAGACGGTCGCGTTCCCCCTCGAGGAGGCGAACGACGTGCTCCGGCGGCTCAAGTCTGGCGGCATCGACGGGGCGGCCGTGCTCCGCGTGGCCGGGGAGGACTGATCTCGTGTGCAGGATGATCGCGGCGGTAGGACGGTTCGAGGTGAAGCCCGCGCTTCGGGCTCTCAACGCGATGGCGCTCAACAGGAACCAGGCCTACGGCCACGAGCTCCGGGGCAAGGGCGACGCGCTCCAGCACGACTGCGGGTGGGGCGTCGCGTACCGGAAGGACGGGGAGCTCGTGCGCGTGCGGAGCGCGGTTCCGTGCTTCGAGGACGACGCGTTCGACTCGCTCGCCGGGATCGAGACCGATCTCATGATCCTGCACGCGCGACGTACCGTGGCGAGGAACACCATTCGCCTCGAGAACAGCCATCCGTTCCTCGCGCGCCACGGGGGTGATCTCTGGGCGTTCTGCCACAACGGCGAGGTCCGCGACCTCTCCCAGGTTCCGTACGACCCCTCGTTCGTGCCGGAGGGCGACATCGACTCCGAACCCCTCTTCTTCCACATACTGACCCAGCTTGACCAGGAGCGCCCGGCCGAGTCCCTGAGCGATATCCTCTCCGGGATCACCGACTTCACCGCCCTGAACTGCTTCCTCGCACGGCCCGACTCCATCCTGGCGGGCGCTCGGATGAACCCCGCGACTCCGAGGCCGCGATACTACACGCTGTGGCAGGGCCGCGGGCAGGGCCTCACGCTCATCTCCTCCGAGATCGTGGACGGGTTTGACGTGGAGTGGGAAGCCGTTCCGGACGGGGGAGCGCTCCTGCTCGCCCTCTGAGGCTCTCCGCGGCGTCCTCTTACTGAATATTGATTCACTCCGTAATCTGTGCTATCATAAGGACTTGGGTGACGCAAGCCGCCCGGACTCGCCGGCCCACGATCCGACGCTCCGTCTGGGGGTGTCGTCGTGGACCGTTCTGTGTTGGGGCGGCGAACGGGTCCGTGGATACGCGCGTGGAGACCCCGTGGAGGGAGACCCAGCAGTGGTGAAACGCCTGCCTACAGCGCTCCTGGCGACCGTGCTCATCTGCTCGGTCCTGACGCCCGAGGCGTCGGCTTTCGGGACGGGGGAGCCCTACATCCAGGCCCGCCTCGTGTTCGACTCGGAGGCGGACTGGCAGGCGTTCCTGACCCTCGATGAGCTCGACGTCATGAAGATCGAGCCGGGCATCGCCGCCCGGGTCGCGACCGACGCT
>JALGVN010000118.1 GCA_025774645.1 bacterium | reverse complement strand
GGACGCTCTACGTCCACGACATCGACAAGGGAAGCACGGACGCAGTCTACGAGATCAAGTTCGGGTACAGGAGCCAGGTCAGCTGGTCGCACGACGGGAACTGGCTCGCTCTGGCGGACGCGCCGACTCCCGCCTCGCACTGGTCGATCTACCTCCTCGATCTCGCGAACGACGAGGTGCACCGCGTCACGAGCAGCATGTTCTCCTACACCTGGCCGACGTTCGACCGGGACGGGACGTATCTCTACTTCGCGTGCAACCGGGACTTCTCGGATCCGACGTACGACTGGGAGGGTTCGACCTGGGTCTACGACGAGACCGACCGTCTCCTCGCGATCCCCTTCTCTGCCGAGACCGCCTCTCCGCTCCTTCCCGAGATCGACGAGGAGGAGTGGGAGGAGGACGGCGAGGACGAGGACGGTGAGGACGAGGGCGAAGATGAAGAGAACGGCGACGACGGCGAGGACGAGGACGGGGAGGATGAAGACGGAGAAGACGAGGACGGCGAGGACGAAGAGCCGGAGCCTCTCGAGATCGACCTCGAGGGCTTCGAGCGACGCGCGATCCTCCTTCCGATCGAACGCGGTTCGTTCACCAATCTCGCTGTCTCAGACGACGGCAAGCTCTTCTACCTGCGCCGGGGCGAGGACGGCAGCGCGCTTCAGCTCCTCGACATCGAGGAAGACGAGGAGATGGAGAAGGACGTCCTCTCCGGGGTAGCCGGGTACGCGATGTCGGCCGACGGGAAGAAGATCTCCGCACTCAACAAGTCCGGCAGCGTCGCGATCATCGACGCCGCGGAGGACCAGAGCTGGGACGACATGGTCCCGACCTCCGGCATGACGGCCGTGATCGACCCACGCGAGGAGTGGCGGCAGATCTTCAACGACGCGTGGCGGTTCGAGCGCGACTACTTCTACGACGCCGGTCTGCACGGCGTCGACTGGCCGGCCGTCAAGAGGCGGTACGAACCGATGGTCGAGGATTGCGCCTCCCGCGCCGACCTCTCGTTCATCATCGGCGAGATGATCGGCGAGCTCTCCGTCGGCCACGCTTACTACTGGGGCGGCGACACGGAGCAGGCGCCGAGCACGTCGGTCGGGCTCCTCGCCTGCGACTTCGAGCTCGACGGCGGCGTGTATCGGATCTCGAAGATATTCGAGGGCGGCCCGTGGGACGCCGACGCGCGCGGTCCGTTGAGCCAGCCCGGCGTCGACGTCAAGGTCGGCGACTATCTCCTTGCGGTCAACGACGTGCCCGTCGAGACCGACAAGGACCCGTGGGCGGCGTTCCAGGGACTCGCGGGCCAGACGGTCACGATCACCGTGAGCGAGAAGACCGACGTCGACGACGACGCGCGCCGCGTGGTGGTCGAGCTCCTCTCGAGCGATCGCAGCCTCCGCTACCGTTCGTGGGTCGAGGCGAACCGCGCGTACGTGGCCGAGCGGTCTGACGGTCGCGTCGGGTACGTCCACGTTCCCGACACGGGTGTGAACGGGCAGACCGAGCTCGTGCGGCAGTTCAACGGCCAGCACGGACTCGACGCGCTCATCATCGACGAGAGGTGGAACGGGGGAGGGCAGGACACGCACCGGTTCATCGAGCTCCTGAACCGCCCGATCGTGAACTACTGGGTCCGACGCGACGGTCGCGCAGGCTACCCGGCGCCCGAGCCTTCACACTACGGCCCCAAGTGCATGCTCATCAACGAGTCGGCAGGGTCCGGAGGCGACCTCTTCCCCTACGGGTTCCGCTACGCGGGGCTCGGGAAGCTCGTCGGCACGCGGACGTGGGGCGGGACGATCGGGATGGGCCGTCCGCCGCTCCTCGTCGACGGCGGCACGGTGACCTTCCCCGCGTCGGCGTTCTACGAGGCCGACGGGACGTGGGGCATCGAGGGCCACGGCGTCGACCCGGACATCGAGGTCGTCGACGACCCGGCCCTCATGTGGGACGGGGGCGACCCGCAGCTCGACGCGGCGATCGACCTCATGCTCGAGGAGATCGAGGCGAACCCCTACGTGCCCGCGCCGGTCCCGCCGTACACCAACAGAAGCGGCATCGGCGTGAAGCCCGAGTGGAAGTAGGGCATCGAAACTAGTACGGGGGGTTTCCGGTGAGGTCCCAGGACATCACGCGGAGACCTAATGAGGGGCGGGACCGCTGCGCAGGTCTCGCCCCTCGGTGCGTCTTGGCCACCCGGGGCCACGGGCCGTCGGGGACCACGGGACCCGGAGCCGGGCGACACAGGACGCTGATCGAGAGCCGGTCGGGAGTGTCCTTCCCTATCACTCCCTCTCCACACCGTGACGCGCGTCCTGGACGTCGAGTGGGGCAACCCGACGGGGCTCTGTCTCCAGGCTTGCCGGATGGGCGTCGCGACGGAGATCCATAACGTCAACATCCTCGTGCGCAGCCCCCAGGGCAGCGCGGGGATGCTTGCCGACTGCGGATAGATGTGATATAGTAGTCGCGAATGTCGCCATCCCGACGTTCATCCCTTACTGGCAGAGTCCCGGACGCACGACTACCGGAGCAAGCCGTCGATGCTGAGGACTTTCGCGATTCCCCTCCTGCTGGCCGCCCTCGTCGCCGTGGCGGCTGCGACCGAGGATTGTCCCTACTTCTCCATCGATGAGGTGGCCGTGGAGCTGCCCCAACCCCTCACGCCGCTCTGGGTGGGTCCCGGGGACACGCTCTACGGGTACTACAATCACGACAACCGCGTCCGCCGAAGCGTCGACCACGGCGAGACCTGGGAGATCATCCACGAGTTCCCGGGGACGAGCTCCTGCAACGGGTTCTTCGTCGATTCCCGGAGCACGATCTTCCTCTCGCGTCCGTCGCCCGAGGGCAACCCGACCTGCGGCAAGCTGCAGATGGGTCGATACGAGGACGGACCGGCCCGCGTCTGGAGCGAACCCCTGACATTCGACTGTGGTGCCGGTTTCTGGAAGATGACCGAGGACCTCGAGGGGAACCTCTTCATCGGCGAGTACGCGGGCGGCTTGTACGACACCTGTGCCTTCATCTGGCGCAGCACGGACGAGGGGACTGAGTGGGAGAAGGTCTACGAGGGAACCGAGCGGCACGTTCACTTCGTCGCGTGCGATCCGTACACGGGCAAGGTCTACGCGGCCCTGGGCGACGGGTACGATCGCGCGAAGCTCCTCAGGTCCGAGGACAACGGCGGCATCTGGGACGTCATCCTTGAGCGCACGCTCTACGCGCAACCGATCTCGATTGTGTTCACACCGACGCATCGCATCTTCGGTTCAGACTGGGGAGACGGGCTCTGGCCGTGGAACGTCATCTACCCGACACGCGACGACGTGACGTTCACCGAGCAGCTCTTCCTCGAGGACGAGGAGAACACGTTCGTCTGGACGATGAGCGCGAACGCAGCGGGCACGATCTTCGCGGGCACGGTCACCAAGGACAGCGGCGGGGAGAAGCCGGCCATCTACATGAGCCACGATGCCGGCCAGTTCTGGTGCAAGGCGAAGGACCTGGGAACCGTCACGACCGACTACTGCGGCATCACCTGGATCTCAAACTTCGACTCCGCCGGATACGCGTACTTCCACGACAGCCACGCCTACGAGAGCTACCGGTTCTCGGGCGACTTCCCGCTGAGCGTGGCCCAGACGGCCCCCCCGCTCGCGCGACTCGGCGAGCCGAGCCCGAACCCGTTCGGCGGGAGCACGCGCATCGCCTTCGAGGTCGCGAGCGACGTCGGGACCGCGAGGCTCGCGGTCTACGACCTCCGCGGGAGGCTCGTCAGGACGCTCGTCGCGGGCGGAATCGACCGCGGCCGGCACACGGCGAGCTGGGACGGAAGGGACGATGGGGGACGATCCGCACCGTCCGGGGTCTACTTCGTCCGCCTGGAGGTCGGCGGCGAGGCGAGAGGTCGGAAGCTCCTCCTCCTGAAGTGAGTGCCCAGCTGAGGGCACGTCCAGCCAGCCAGCGGGACCATCCACACGAAGAGAGAGGCGGACAGCAGCTGACCCATCGGGGCCCGGCGCTATCCGCCTCGTTACGAATGCGGCTGTGTCGATCTACTTGACGAGCACCATCTTCCGCGTCGCCGTCGTACCGTTCGCCTCGAGCCTCAGGAAGTAGACGCCCGAGCCGACCTCGAGCCCGCGCGCGTCGCGCCCGTGCCACGTGAGTCCGTGCTCGCCCGCCTCGTGCTCGCCCTCAGCGAGGGTCGCAACAAGCCGTCCACGCACGTCGTAGACCGCGAGGTGCACCGGGCCGTCCGCCGGAAGCGTGAACGAGATCGTCGCGCTCGGGTTGAACGGGTTTGGCCTGACCGGTGCGAGCTTGGGCGAGGCGACCACGTCACCCTCGTCGACGCCCGTCGAGACGGAAGGCAGCGCCCAGATCTCGATCTCGTCGAGGTTCCAGCCGCAGTACTGCCACCCGACGTCCGTCGAGCCCATCGTCCAGCGGAGGTAGACGGTCTCCTCGCCGTCGGCGACCGCGGAGATGTCGAGGTCCATGTGGGTGTACGCGAGGTCCGCGATCTCGGCGTCGTTCTCCCACACGGTCACCCAGTCGGTGCCGTTGTTGCTCACGCGCACGTACGCGTGGTCGTACGTCGGCTGCTCGACGCCGAGCCAGCGCCAGAACTTGAGGTGCGCGCCCGCGATCCCCGAGCAGTCGATGGCGCCGCTCGTGAGGTGGCGCTCCGGCAGGTCGTTCTCGTAGTCGCCGTTCAGGTTGTACCCGTAGACGTTCGGTCCGTTGAACCCGCTCCAAGGATCGGGTCCGCCGTGCTGCCCGCCCTGATTGGTCGGCACTCCGAACGCCCACAGCCCCTCGGTGTCCCAGCCGGGGTCTTCATCCATGTTCCACGCGTACTGGACCGACGCCTCGCCGACGGCGAGCTGGAGGTCGCGCGTCGTGCTGCCGAGCCCGTTTGTCAGGTTCGCGAAGTAGATCGTCACCGTGTGCATGCCCTCGGGGAGGAGCGCGGCGTCGCCGGTCAAGACGACGTCGATCGAGGTCGACTCGCCCGAGGCCAGCGTCCCCATCGTGCTGCCCGAGAGCGCCGCCCACTCGACTCCCGAGCTGAGCCTGAACTCGTAGTCGACCGGGTCCGCGCCGTTGTACTCGGCCACGTACGTCGCGTCCGGCGGGTCGAACGGCCCGCCGACCGGACCCTCGCACCGCGCGTCACCCTCGGGCGTCACGCGCAGGCCCGCCGGTACCGTAAGGGCCTTCATGCAGAAGTTCGCGGTCCCGGTCCACGGCGGGTCGACGAAGTTCTGGAGGTCGACCCAGACGCCGCCGTCCCGGTAGTAGCTCTCGTCCGGGCTCGCCGCCGACTCGACGATCGTCCGGTAGGACGCGCCCAGGAGCACCGGGACGTCCGACGACCGGTCGTACGGGTGGCCGCCGTCCGAGAGGTGCAGGTAGACGTAGAAATCGTCGCCGGTCGTGACGGTGGGGGGCGTCGTGAGGTCGATCGTGTGGAACCCCGTGTAGTCGAGCACGCCCGCCTGCGTCGCTAGCGGAACCGCGAGCTCACCGCCGAGGAAGTCGTCGTAGATCTCGACCGTGTACGCGACGTTGTCGACAGCCGTGAAGAAACTCACGGACTTGATCGCGTCGTCGCCAACTGCTACGAACCTGTTGAATGCCTCGTTCGTCTCGGTCTTCGTGTCGCGCCAGCCGTGGTAGTCGTGGTAGTAGACGCGGTCGTACTGGAACGGCTCAACGTCCTGGAACGAGATCGCGCCCATCTCGGGTTCGTGGCAGGCCCACTTGTCGTAGTACGAGATGAAGAAGTAACCCGAGAACCCCCACGAGGCGCCCCAGCTGTTCTTCACGATCCACGCGCCCGGGAGCGGGGCCTGCGTGACCTTGCCGTCGTCCCAGCCGACGATCGAGACCGCGTGGTTCGGGAGGAGACTGCTCGACGGGGGCTGGTAGTGGATGTAGTCCTGGATGAACGCGCCGTCGGAGCAGAGGCACGTCCCGAGAACGCCGTAGGTCATGATCATGTTCTTGATGGTGTCGATGTTCTCGAGGTTCTCGCCGGCCACGAACCACTCGATGTCCCTCGGGTAGTAGTAGTGCCACGAGGAGTCGGCGCGGGGCGGGGGAGTGCTGTACGACTGCCCGTCGACGTCGCGGACCGCGCCCTCGCCGCGCGCGAGGTAGGCCGACGTCACGCGGTAGTCGCCGCCCATGTGCACCTCGAGCCCCGAGCCGGACGGCGGGAAGATGTCGTCGTTGTTGTGCTCGTTGAACCCGTTCCACCAGTCGAGGTGGTACTCCGCGAGGTTGGGCTCGCCGGTCTCGCCGGCTGCCGCCCAGACGCCCGTCATGAGGAGGTTTCCCTCCATCGCGGCCATGGCGCCGTGCGTCCAGCACGTGCCGCCCGACTGGTTCTTCACCGAGGTGACGTAGTTCTGTCCCATGACGTCACGGAGATCGAAGTAGGTCGGCGGATCCGCGAGCGTATTGGCGGGAACGAGCGCGACGACGAGCGCCGCGAACAGAGCGACCGAGAGAATCGTGCGCGTGCGGTTCATACGGGCCCTCTTTCTGGAGGAGACACAGCTTCCGTGAGCCTGGCTGGCCTGAGATGAGTACATGCTTATGATACCACACGACTGGTGGCGCGGCAAGGACGCGAGGCAGGGGTGCGCGGCGGGGGCGCACGGAACGCACGCACGCGGGCCGAGGACGCACGAACGCCTTGCGTTCCTCCGCAGTAGATGGGAACCTCCCGACAACCCGATATCGGCACTTCGAAGGAGTGACACCACGAACGCCGACCGAGCCTACAAACGAATCATCAACGCGTGGTGCATGTACGACTGGGCGAACTCCGCGTTCGCGACGACCGTCATGGCCGCGCTCTTCCCTCCGTTCTACCGCTCTCTCGTGATTGGCGCGGGCCTCCCCGAGAAGAACGCCACGGCGTACTGGGGCTACACGTCCGCGAGTGCGCTCCTCCTGATGGCGGTTCTCTCGCCGCTTCTTGGTGCGATCGGGGACCACACGGGGGGGAAGAAGCGCTACGTCGCGTTCTTCGTCGCCGTCGGCGTCGCTGCGACCGCTCTCCTCACCACGATCGGTGAGGGTGAGTGGCTCAAGGGGTCGGTCATGTGCGCCGTGGCGGCGATGGGGTTCGCCGGGTCGATCCTCTTCTACGAGTCGTTCCTCCCGCACATCGCGACCCGCGGTGACATCGACCAGGTCTCCGCCCGCGGCTACGCGACCGGGTACGTAGGCGGAGGGCTCCTCCTTGTCGTGAACATGCTGTGGGTCTGGCACCCCGACTGGTTCGGGATGCCGGACCAGGCGTTCGCCGTCCGTGCCTCGTTCGTGAGCGTCGCCGTCTGGTGGGCGCTCTTCTCGATCCCGTTCTTCCGCCGCGTGCCCGAGCCTCCTGTCGCGAGGCTCGAGGTCCCGCGCCACCGTCTCGTCGGCGCCGGGTTCGTGCGCCTCGTCGCGACGTTCCGCGAGATCAGGCGCTACAAGCAGCTCATCATCTTCCTCGTCGCGTTCTGGATCTACAGCGACGGCATCGGCACCATGCTCCGGATGGCGACCGCCT
>JALGVN010000117.1 GCA_025774645.1 bacterium | reverse complement strand
ATCGAGGGGTACGAGCTGTGCACCGGAGTCGACGACTCAAGGCCGTCGTTCATCGAGGCCAGCTGGGGGACGATCAAGGGACTCTACCGCTGATACGTCCGCCGGTCTACCTGCCGACAGCCGTCCGTTTGCCGGAGCGCCCCGCAGCCCGCGGGGCGCTCCGGCGTTCGGCTACGCCCTCCGGCGCGTTGACGGGCTTCGCCGTTGACAGCGCCCCTTTCGTGCCGGAAACTCGAAGTTCGCCGATCATCCGAACCGCCGAGAGACACGCACCGCAAGGGAGGCTCCGTGAGCGACCGGAAGGCTCTCGACGAGCTCTGCATCAACACGATTCGCTTTCTCGCCGTCGATGCCGTCGAGAAGGCCAACTCGGGACACCCGGGGGCGCCGATGGGCGTCGCGCCCGTCGCGTACGTCCTCTGGGACCGCTTTCTCAGGCACAACCCCGCCGATCCGTCCTGGCCCGACCGTGACCGGTTCATCCTCTCCGCCGGCCACGCGTCCATGCTGCTCTACTCGCTCCTGCACCTGACGGGCTACGAGGTGAGCCTCGAGGACCTGAAGGCGTTTCGTCAGTGGGGGAGCGCCACGCCCGGTCACCCCGAGCGCGGCGACACGCCGGGAGTGGAGACGACGACCGGTCCGCTCGGTCAGGGGTTCGCGAACGGCGTGGGCGCCGCGATGGCCGAACGAGCGCTCGCCGCCGCATACAACCGCCCGGGACACGAGATCGTCGACCACGCGACCTACGTTCTCTGCTCGGACGGCGACCTCATGGAGGGCGTGGCGAGCGAGGCGGCGAGTCTCGCGGGAACGCTCGGGCTCGGCAAGCTCGTCTGCCTCTACGACGACAACCGGATCACGATCGAGGGGAGCACCGACCTCGCCTTCACGGAGGACGTGGGGGCCCGCTTTCGCGCATTCGGCTGGCAGGTCGTCGGTCCGGTCGACGGACTCGACCTTGCGGCCGTTGTCGGCGCGATCGAGGAGGCCCGCAGCGAGTCGGAACGCCCGTCACTCGTCCGGTGCAGGACGACGATCGGATACGGGAGTCCGAAGGAGAACACGGCCGACGTCCACGGATCGCCGCTCGGACGGGAGGCCGCGCTCGAGGCGAAGAAGCGCCTCGGGTGGCCGCCCGAGCCCGCGTTCCTCGTGCCCGAAGAGGTCGCGGATCACATGCGACAGGCGCTCGAACGCGGGGACGCCGCGGAGCGCGACTGGAAGGAACGGCTCGCCGCGTACGCCTCCGAGTACGGCGAGCTCGCCGTGGAATTCTCGGAGCGGCTCTCAGGGAGACTTCCCGCGGGATGGGACGCGGGGCTCGACGGGCTCTACGGACCGGGGAGCGACGCGATCGCGACCCGCGCGGCCTCCGGGAAGGTGCTGAACGCGCTCGCGGCGAAGGTGCCGGCGCTCTTCGGAGGTTCGGCGGATCTCGCGCCGAGCAACAAGACATCGATCGACGGCGCGGGCAGTTTCGCGGCCGACGACAGTGCGGGACGGAACATCCACTTCGGAGTGCGCGAGCACGCGATGGGTTCGATCGCGAACGGCCTCGCCGTCCACGGCGGATTCGTCCCTTACACCGGGACGTTCTTCACGTTCTCGGACTACATGAGGCCCCCCATGCGCCTCGCGGCGATGATGGGTCTCCGGATCGTCTACGTGTTCACCCACGACAGCATCGGGCTCGGTGAGGACGGACCGACCCATCAGCCGGTCGAGCACCTCATGAGTCTCCGGGCGGTCCCGAACCTCGCGGTCTTCCGTCCCGCCGACGCCTGGGAGACCGTCGAGGGATGGAGGGCGTCGCTCGCCGGGGCGACCGGGCCGACCGCTCTCGTCCTCTCGCGCCAGAACCTCCCCGTGCTCGACCCAGCCGAGTTCCCCGGTGTCCGGAACGCGGGCAGGGGCGGCTACGTTCTCTGGGAGAGCGGGGAAGGGGCGCCCGAGGTGATCCTGATGGGGACCGGTTCCGAGACGCACATCGCCCTCGCTGCGGGGAGGGAGCTCGCGGGACGGGGCAGGCGCGTCAGGGTCGTCTCGCTCCCGTGCTGGCAGCTCTTCGACGGGCAGTCTCCGGAGTACCGCGAGAGCGTCCTGCCCCCGGCCGTGACGGCCAGAGTGGCGGTGGAGGCGGGAGTCAGTCGGGGCTGGGAACACTACGTCGGGCTCGCCGGGGAGACCGTCGGAATCGACCGGTTCGGGGCGAGCGCACCCTACCAGACCGTCTACGAGAAGCTGGGAATCACCGCGGCCAACGTGGTCGCGAGAGCGGAAGCGCTGCTCGGGGCGTGATGCATCTGCCGCGGCGCGAATACCGCGGCGACCCGAGAAACGCCGGACCAGCGCGCGCATCTCAGATAGTAGTAACGACTCCTATTCTCAGAGATGCCGGGACGTCATGAGCAACTACGAACCCCTCCAGATGACAAGAAGCAGGAGAGCGATCCTCAAGGAGCTCTCTTCGGTGAAGCACCACCCGACGGCGGACGACGTCTACCAGCGGGTCCGCAGGGCGATCCCGCGGATCAGCCTGGCGACGATCTACCGGAACCTCGACATCCTCACAAAGCACGGCATGATCAGAACGCTCGCGGACGCCGACGGACAGCGGCGCTACGACGCCACGCTGGAGGATCACTGCCACGTGCGCTGCGAGGTCTGCGGCCGCGTGGACGACGTGCACGTGGTGCCTCTCGAGACGATCGAGAAGTCGGTCACAGACGCAAGCGGCTACAGCATCAGTGGATACAGCCTGAGTTTCACAGGAGTCTGCCCCAGGTGCTCCGGCGGGAGCCGCCTGGGCCGGGGCGGATGACGTTTCGTAAGGAGGACGGAATGGGATTCAAGGGATCGAAGACCGAGAAGAACCTGTTGACCGCGTTCGCGGGCGAGTCGCAGGCCAGGAACCGCTACACCTACTTCGCCAGTCAGGCGAAGAAGGACGGCTACGTCCAGATGTCCGCCATCTTCGAGGAGACGGCAGACCAGGAGAAGGAGCACGCGAAGCGGCTCTTCAAGTTCCTGGAGGGCGGGACCGCGGAGGTCACGGCGTCGTTCCCGGCGGGTGTCATCGGGAGCACCGCCGAGAATCTGAAGGCCGGAGCGGGCGGAGAGCACTACGAGTGGACCGAGATGTACCCGGGGTTCGCGAAGGTCGCGCGCGAAGAGGGCCTCGACGAGATCGCCGAGGTCTTCGAGTCGATCGCGAACGCGGAGAAGCAGCACGAGAAGCGCTACCTCGATCTGCTCTCGAACATCGAGGCGGGGAGGGTCTTCAGGCGCGAGAAGCCGGTGGTGTGGCGCTGCAGGAACTGCGGCTACCTCCACGAAGGACCCGAGGCGCCCGAGCTGTGCCCCGCCTGCGCGCACCCGCAGTCTCACTACGAGATACTGGGAGAGAACTGGTAGCAGGCGGCGAAGGTACCGAGTGAAGCGGCCCGGCCGGCCCGTGACGGGCCCTGCCTGTGACGGGCGGCTGGCCGCACGAACGGCGGACTGAACGAACGGCGAGATGACGGATCACCGAAGCAGAGAGGGAGGAAGAAGATGCTGGAACGCACGGGTGTGGTCACCGTAGGGGGGAACCCCGTCACGCTCCTCGGGAATGAGGTCAAGGTCGGGGACAGGATGCCCGGCTTCGAGGTCGTCGACAACGACTTGAAGCCTGTGAGCTCCTCGGAGTTCGACGGCAAGGTGCGGATCATCGCGGTCGTCGCGTCTCTCGACACGTCCGTGTGCGACGTGGAGACGAGGCGGTTCAACCAGGAAGCCGGGAATCTCGGCGACGACGTCGTGATACTCACGGTCAGCATGGATCTCCCGTTCGCGCAGAAGCGGTGGTGCGGCGCGGCGGGTGTCGATCAGGTGAAGGTGCTCTCCGATCACAAGTCCGCATCGCTCGGTGAGGCGTTCGGCGTCCTCATCAAGGAGACGAGACTCCTGGCGCGGAGCACGTTCGTCGTCGACCGCGAGGGCGTGATCAGGTACGCCCAGATCGTCCCCGAGCTCGGCACCGAGCCCGACTACGAGCCCATCTTGAAAGCAGCTAAGGAACTGGTGTAGAATCCTGTGGCCGCGATCTCCGGACACCTGCTTCACAGAGACTCCGGCCCCGAAGGGGCGGAATCCGGCGATTGCGGCTCGAAAGGGAGGAACGCGATGGCGGCAAGACTCGAAGTCTACAAGTGTGAGATGTGCGGGAACATCGTCGAGGTCTACCACGGCGGAGCCGGTGAGCTCGTGTGCTGCGGGGAGCCGATGATCCTCCAGGCCGAGAACTCGACCGACGCGGCGGTGGAGAAGCACGTCCCCGTGAAGGAAGACGTGGAGCACGGAATCAAGGTCACGGTCGGCAGCGTCGCGCACCCGATGACCGACGAGCACTACATCGAGTGGATCGAGATCATCGCCGGCGGGAAGACCTACACGGAGTTCCTGAAGCCGGGCGGGGCTCCCGAGGCCGTCTTCTGCGTCGACGGAACCGTCGAGACAGTGCGGGCGTACTGCAACCTCCACGGTCACTGGAAGGCGTAGGACGCTTCTCTGGCAGGCACCTGTCCACCGAGTCACCCACAGGGGGTCACCGTGACAGTAGAGGAAGCGATCAGCACCTCGATCGAGTACGAGACCAAGGTCCGGGACGTCTACGTGGACGCCGTGAATCGGTCGGAACAGCCTGACGGCAAGAGGCTCTTCCAGCTCATGGCGGACGAGGAGCAGCACCACCTCGACTACCTCGGGGCCAAGCTCGCGCAGTGGCGGGAGTCCGGCACGGTCACGTCGGAAGGGCTCAAGACGGCTCTTCCCTCGGGCGAGACGATCGCCGCGGGGGTCGCCGTGCTCGAGGACAAGACCGGCGGCAGGCCGGGCACTGTGGAGCTTCAGTTCCTCGAGAAGGCGCACGCCGTCGAGCGCGAGACGAGCGCGTTCTACCAGCGCATGGTCGACGAGCTCCCGGACGAGGCGAAGGGTCTCTTCAGCCGCTTCCTCGAGATCGAGGAAGGTCATCTCGCGCTCGTGCAGGCGCAGCTCGACGCCGCGCTGGGAACCGGATACTGGTTTGACATACAGGAGTTCAGTCTCGAAGGGTAGAGGCGCGAGCGGCGCCCGGGTGTCCGGTCTCCCGACTGGGCCGCTCGGGGACGCCCTCGAGGAGCTGTACGCGGGACTCAACCGCCGCGAACACGTGCACCCCGATCCCCTCGAGTTCCTATACCGATACGAGGGCGGGCCCGACCGCGATGTTGCCGGACTCGTCGCCTCGTCGCTCGCGTACGGGCGCGTGAAGCAGATCCTAAGAAGTGTCGAGGACGCGCTCGGGAGGCTCGGTCCCGCTCCGGCGCGGTTCGCCGCGGAATCGTCGAAGTCCGAGCTGTCGGCCGCGCTGACCGGCTTCCGGCACAGGTTCGCGACAGGCGACGACTTGGCTGCGCTCCTCTCCGGGGCGGGGCGAATCGTCCGGCGGTACGGTACCCTCGGCGCCCGCTTCTCCGCTCTCGTGGACGACACCGACGAGACGGTACTTCCCGGACTGAGGGCGTTCGCGGCGGAGCTCGCGGAGGGAACCGGAACGCCGGGACACCTGCTGCCGTGCCCGGACCGCGGGAGCGCCTGCAAGAGGCTCCACCTCTTCCTGCGCTGGATGGTCAGGCGCGACGAGGTCGACCCCGGCGGTTGGGACGGCGTGAGCCCCGCGAAGCTGGTCGTCCCGCTCGACACACACATGCACCGGATCTCGCTCGCGCTCGGGTTGACCCGAAGGAAGAGCGCGGACCTGGCGACGGCGCTCGAGGTCACCCGGGCGTTCCGGAAGTTCTCCCCGGAGGACCCGGTCAAGTATGACTTCGCGCTGACACGACTCGGAATATGGAAGGGGGCCGATCTGCCCGAGCCGCTCCGGCGGTTCGCAGGCTGGGCCGGGCACGAGCGGCGGGACCCCGCAGACTGACGGAACCGACGGGAAAGGACGGCAGTGATGCTGAAGAAGAAGATCGAGACCGCGCTCAACAGACAGATCAACGCTGAACTCTACTCCGCCTACCTCTACCTCTCGATGGCGTCCTGGGCCGAATCGAAGGGCCTCGACGGCGTCGCCAACTGGTTCGGCATCCAGTACCGGGAAGAGCAGGCGCACGCGATGCGGCTCTACGACTACGTGAACGAGCGAGGCGGTCGCGTCAAGCTGACGGCGATCGACGCTCCGCCGACCGACTGGAAGTCGCCGCTCGCGGTCTTCAAGGAGACCCTCAAGCACGAGCAGAAGGTGACCGGTCTGATCAACAAGCTCGTCGACCTCGCGAAGAGCGAGTCCGATCACGCGACCGACAATATGCTCCGGTGGTTCGTGGCCGAGCAGGTCGAGGAAGAGGCCACGGCCGACAGCATCGTCTGCCGCATCGAGCTCGTGGGCGAGAAGGGCGAGGGCCTCTTCATGATCGACCGGGAGCTCGCGGCCCGCGTGTTCACGCCTCCCGCCGACCAGGAGGGATAGCCCGATGGGGAAGCCCTTCGAGGCCGTCAAGATCAGCGACAATGTCTACTGGGTCGGCGCCATCGATTGGGCGATCCGGGACTTCCACGGGTACTCGACGGACCGCGGCTCGACGTACAACGCCTATCTGATCCTCGCTGACAAGATCACGCTCGTCGACACGGTGAAGGCGGCGTTCAGAGACGAGTTCATGTCGCGCATCGCGTCGGTCGTCGATCCGAAGAAGATCGACGTGCTCGTCTCGAACCACTCCGAGATGGACCACACCGGGTGCTTCCCCGACGTCGTCCGCGATGTCGCGCCCGACGAGATCTACGCGTCCACCATGGGCGTCAAAGCTCTCGAGCAGCACTTCCACGCGGGGGTGCCGGTCACCGCCGTGAAGGACGACTCGAGGATCAGCCTCGGGAACATGCACCTCAGGTTCTTCGAGACCAGGATGCTCCACTGGCCGGACAGCATGTTCTCGTACCTGGAGGAGGAGCAGGTGCTCTTCTCCCAGGACGCGTTCGGGATGCACCTCGCCTCGTCGCAGAGGTTCGACGACGAGATCGAGGACTACATCCTCGACATGGAGGCAGCCAAGTACTACGCGAACATTCTGATGCCGTTCTCGCCGCTGGTGACGAAGCTCCTAGAGCGCTGGAGCAGTCTGGGGCTGCCCCTCAAGCTCGTCGCTCCCGACCACGGCCCCGTCTGGCGCGCGGGCATACCGAGGATCATCGCGGCCTACGCTGACTGGGCGCTCAGGAAACCGACGATGAAGGCCGTCGTCGTTTACGACACGATGTGGGGGAGCACCGGGAAGATGGCCCTCGCGGTCGCCGACGGTCTGTGCGCCGGGGGAGCCGTCCCGATGGTCCTGCCGATCCGGCAGAGCCACAGGAGTGACATCACGACGGAGGTCCTCGACGCCGGCGCGCTCCTCGTGGGGTCGCCGACGATCAACCGTCAGATGTTCCCGACGCTCGCGGACTCCCTGACGTATCTCAAGGCGCTCGGTCCACCGAAGCTTCTCGGTGCGGCCTTTGGATCGTACGGCTGGAGCGGGGAGGCGGTCGGGTACGTGAACGAGTTCCTCAGGGAGATGAAGGTCGAGCT
>JALGVN010000116.1 GCA_025774645.1 bacterium | reverse complement strand
TACGTGACGATCCAGACGAGCGGGGAGACCGTGACCGTCACCGTGGGAACTCACACGACCATCACGATCGACCGTCAGGACGGCGTGATCATCGAGAGCGACTCGATCGAGATCACGTCCACGGGCAACCTGGACCTCACGGCAGCGTCGTCGATCAACATCAGTTCGCCGGCCATCAACGTGACCTCGAGCGACATCGACATCCAGTCGCAGGACGTGACGATTCTCACCACCAGGTACGATCTCAGCGCGACTTCGAGGGTGGACATCGCGAGCGGCGCTCTCATCGACGTGGGCGCCCCGAACATCAACGTCCACGGCGTCGAAGTCGTGGTCACCGGCGACGCCTACGTGGACGTCAACGGCGGCCTGATAACACTCAACTAGCGGGGGTGACACGATGAAGAGGACACTCAGAATTCTGGCGATGGTCATCGGTCTCGCAGGGCTCGCTGCGGCGCTGGCCGTGGGCGCGCCGGCATCGAGAGTGGGCGACATGCACACCTGCCCGCTGTTCGAGCCGCCCGGCGTCCCGCACGTGGGCGGCCCCATCCTCACGGGCGACCCAACGGTCCTGATATGCGGGAATCCGGCCGCCCGGGTGACCGATTCGGCCCAGTGCATCGGTCCCATGGATTCGATCGCGGGCGGGTCCAGTAGCGTTCTGATCGGCGGGCTTCCGGCGGCGCGGTTGGGGGATCCCTCCGCGCACGGGGGCGTGGTGATCGCGGGCTGCCCGACCGTCCTCATCGGGCCGTAGCCGGGCGCAGGTAGTTCCTCACACGGAGCCGAGTCGATCGGGGTCCGCTCGAGCGACGGCGGGCCCCGCGCGCGGACGCCGCCGCCGATGGCGTCCCCAGCCCCCTGCGTGTCCGCAACGGGGGGGTGGACACGCGGTCCACGCGGTCCTACACTCATTCATGCATGCGTTGGTCTACGGCCAACGCGCTTCTTGATTCAGCGGGCTCCGTACCGTTCAGGGCCCGCGCGCCGCGACGGGGGAGAGCGGGTGGCAGCGAGAGCCGACTTCCGGATCACCGGGATGTGCTGCATGGAGGAGGTTGCCGTCCTCAAGAGGGAGGTCGGCGGGCGTCCCGGCGTTCTGAACCTGGACTTCGACGTGGTCGGCGGACGCATGTCCGCCGAGTACGATCCGGAGACCATCGACGCCGACGCGATCGTCTCTGCGGTCGCCGCCACCGGCATGCGCGCCTCTCCCTGGAGCGAAGTCGGGGAGACCGAGGCCCTCTCGTTCTGGGAGGTGCACGGCCGATTCGTCATGGCGTGCGCGAGCGCGGTCTTACTCGCCGCGGGGCTCGTCGTGCACGCGGTCGCCCACGGCGGCTTCGTCCACGCGCTCGTGGGCGGAGGCGACGGACACGTCTTCCCGGTCGCGTCGATCGCCCTCTACGTCGCGGCCATCGTGACCGGAGCGTGGTTCGTCGCGCCGAAGGCGCTTCTCTCTGCGAGGCGACTCCGCCCCGACATGAACCTCCTCATGACCGTCGCGATCATCGGGGCGGCTTTCATCGGGGAGTGGTTCGAGGCCGCGACGGTCGCGTTCCTCTTCGCCGTGGCGCTCCTCCTCGAGCACTGGAGCGTCGGCCGCGCGAGGCGCGCGATCTCCGCGCTCATGGAGTTGTCGCCGACGACGGCCCGCTACGTGTGTCCGCACGACGGGGACATCGAGGAGAAGGACGTCGCCGACGTCCCCGAGGGCGTGACGGTGCTCGTCCGGCCGGGCGAGCGGATCCCGCTCGACGGCGTGGTTACGAAGGGGGAGTCGTCTGTCAATCAGGCGCCGATCACCGGCGAGTCGATCCCCGTCGCGAAGGCGCCGGGCGACGACGTCTTCGCCGGGACGATCAACGAGGACGGCGCCCTTGAGTTCACTTCCACGAAGGCCGCGAACGACACGACGCTCGCGCGCATCATCCACATGGTGCAGGATGCGCAGTCGCGACGTGCCGTCGCGGAGCAGTGGGTCGACAGGTTCGCGCGGTACTACACTCCGATCATGATGGCCCTCGCGGCGGGCGTCGCGGTCGTGCCTCCACTCGTGACCGCGGGCTCGTGGACGGAGTGGCTCTACAAGGGCCTCGTCGTCCTCGTGATCGCGTGTCCGTGTGCCCTCGTCATATCGACGCCGGTGAGCGTCGTCTCGGGCCTGACCGCGGCCGCCCGGCACGGAGTCCTCGTGAAGGGCGGGATCTGCCTCGAGGAGGCCGGACGGCTCAAGGCCTTCGCGATTGACAAGACGGGAACGTTGACACTCGGCCAGCCGGAGGTGCAGGAGATCGTGCCGCTCTCCGGCCACGACGTCCGGGAGCTCCTCGAGCGGGCGGCCGCTCTCGAGGCCTCGAGCGAGCACCCCATCGCCAGGGCGATCCTCCGGAGGGCGGAGGCCGAGGGCGTCGACGTCCGTCCGGTCGACTCGTTCAGGGCGATCGCGGGGAAGGGCGCCGAGGCCACGATCGACGGCAGGATGTTCTGGATCGGCAGCCACCGCCTGATGCTCCATGAGCGCCAGGAGACCGAGGAGGTCACCCGGCGGGCGCTCGAGCTCGAGGACGCCGGACACTCGGTCGTTGCGATCGGGAACGACGACCACGTGTGCGGTCTCATCAGCGTCGCGGACGGCGTTCGTGAAGAGGCGCGGGCCGCGGTCCGCGCGCTCGGGAAGCTCGGCGTCGGGGGCATCGTCATGCTCACCGGCGACAACGAAGGGACCGCCGCCGCGGTCGCCGCCGCGACCGGCGTCGACGAGTTCCGCGCCGAGCTCCTGCCGGAAGACAAGGTGGAGATCGTCGAGTCGCTCGTGCGCGAACACGGACACGTCGCGATGGTGGGCGACGGCGTGAACGACGCGCCGGCGATGGCAGCGTCGACTCTCGGGATCGCGATGGGCGCCATCGGCACCGACGCCGCGATCGAGACCGCAGACGTCGCACTCATGTCGGACGACCTCTCGAAGCTCGCGATGCTCGTGCGCCACTCGCGCCGGACACTACGCGTCATCAAGCAGAACATCGGCTTCGCCCTCGGACTCAAGCTCGTCTTCATCGTCCTCGCGCTCTTCGGCGTCGCGACGCTCTGGATGGCGATCGCCGCCGACATGGGAGCGTCGCTTCTCGTGATCGCGAACGGCCTGAGGCTCCTCCGCGTTCGCGAGTACGATCTCGCCTGACCTTCCGTCCGATCCCCGCAGTCCTGGGCGAGCGCGAACTCGTCCTGGATGAGGCGCGGTCCGCGGTGCGCTCCCAGAGGGGGAGGGGTGCCGCTCTTCCTTTCCCGTCCCCACACGCTTGTCGTCTTGTCATGAGCGCCCGTGCTTCGGGCGTTCTCCCGCCTGCGCGCTCTGATATCCATCCCACCCATTTCCGCGCCCTGAAACTCGGTTCTGGCATCTTTTTCGCTTGACACTTCTCTCGGGGTGGGACTATAGTCCCGCGAAATGGGTTGTGGTGGGATTGAGTGGGCTAGACACCTGAGAGCGGGTTCCGGATGACCTCCTTCCTCGGCACGCACCGTCACACCGTCGACGCGAAAGGGCGTCTCTCCATCCCTTCCAAGTTCCGGAAGGCGACGGGAGATGTCTTCGTCGTGACGCGCGGTCTCGACGGCTGCCTGTTCCTCTACCCGAAGGAGGAGTGGGACCTGATCGCACAGAAGGTCCGCTCGCTCGAGTGGACCGAAGACGACCCGCGCTTCTTCGCAAGAGAGTTCGCCGCCTACGCGCACGAGATGACCGTCGACAGCCACGGCCGCGTGATGCTCCCGCAGGAGCTTCGCGAGCTCGTCTACATCGGGATCGACGTCCTCGTCATCGGAGCCTTCGAGAGGATCGAGCTCTGGGACCCCGACGTGTACAAGGCCTACCGGTCGGGCTACGCGCACTCGTTCGAACAGGCGTCCGCACGGCTCTACGGGAAGGAACGGCCTGCGGAGGTCGACGGCAGGCGCCCGCAGAAGTCGAAGCGCACCGCGAAGGCGAAGAGCGCACCGAGGACGAGGCGAACGGCGAAGACGAAGGTGAGGAAGAAGCGATGACGATCCGTTCCCGGTTCACCGACGACGGCGCCGTGCTCCAGATGGCGGGGAGCATGGCAGCCCGCGACTTCGGTGACCTCCACCGGGAGCTTGTCGGCCTGCTCCGCACCAGGCGGAGCCGGATCGTTCTGGACTTCGAGGGCGTCGACCACGTCAGCTACCGCGACGCCCACGAACTCGCTCGGGAGTTCGAGCTCGTCCGCTCTTATCGTGGGGATCTGAGGGTTGCCGGTCTCTCCCCGTACGTCAGGGACATCCTGGTGTTCGCGGGACTCTCCGGCTTCCTCGATGCTTATACATCCGATTCGGTGGCCATCGACGTACCAGGATCTGCACGCGTGCCGCGCGCGAGCTGACCGAAACCTGGTTCGGTCCCCGGTCGGAAACAACCTATCGCACCGCGTAATGCGAACAGCACAGAGACCGAAATGCAGTCCGGACACCTGCCGGTAATGACCGCAGAGGTGGTGGAGTATCTGGTCGTGCGGACCGATGGCATCTTCATCGACTGCACGACCGGTTTGGGGGGACACGCTCACAGGGTCCTCCTGAACGCGCCGTCCGGACGTCTGCTCGGAATCGACGTCGACCCGGTCGCGCTCGAGCGCGCACGGGAGACGCTTTCGGAATTCGGCGAGAGGTACGAGCTCACGATGGCGAACTTCTCAGAACTCGCCGCCACCGCCCGCGAACACGGCATCGATCAGTGCGACGGCATCCTCTTCGACCTGGGCTTCTCCTCGCTCCAGCTCGACGACTCCTCGCGCGGTCTCTCCTTCCAGGAGGAGGGGCCGATCGACATGCGCCTCGACCAGACGTCGGGGCCGACCGCGTACGATCTGATCGTCCGGTCGACGGAGAGGGATCTCGCCGGGATCATCCGCGAGTTCGGCGAAGAGAAAAGGGCGCGCCCGATTGCCCGGTCGATCATCGCGGCGCGGGACCGGGGCCGGCTCGAAACGACGCGCGACCTCGCCCGGGCCGTCCTCGTCACGAAGCCGCAGCATCGCCAGAAGACTCTCGCTCGCGTCTTCCAGGCGCTCAGGATCGCGGTGAACGACGAGCTCTCGAATCTCCGGTCCGGGCTCGAGCAGGCCGCCGGACTCCTGCGGCCGGGTGGCCGGCTGGTCGTCATCGCCTACCACAGTCTCGAAGACAGGATCGTCAAGCAGTTCTTCGTGAGGTCGGAGCGGCCGTGCGTCTGCCCGAGGGAGCTCGGCGTTTGCGCGTGCGGCAGGGAGCCGACCCTCCGGATCATCACGAGGAGGATCGTGACGCCCACGGATGCGGAGATCGCCAGGAACCCGAGGGCCAGATCGGCAAAGCTCCGGACTGCGGAGAGGCTCGCGGAAGGGGAGAAGCCGTGAAGCACGAGCGGGGACTCAGGCGACTGATGAAACGGTTCGGGGGATCACTCCACACGCGTGGGTTCATCCTCTGGGTCGCCGCGCTCGCCACCGGCATCCTCTGCGTCTGGCAGCACGTCTACTCGATACGGCTCGCGTCGGAGATCCAGGCACTCAGGGACCGACGCGAAACGCTCCAGGCCGAGATCGGATTCCTGCGCATCGCGTGCGCCGAGCTCTCGAGCCGGGAGCGCGTCGAGGTGTACGTCCAGGAGCGGCTCGGGATGCGCTACCCGGAGGGTCACGAGGTCAGAAGGCTCACGTCCGAGCGCCTTCAGGACGAGGTGAGGGCGGACGAGTTCGTTGGGAGAGAGGGCGATGGGGTCCAGGACGGTTAGGGACGACAGGGGTGGAATGCACGGCCGGCGCATCAGGGTCGCGCTCATCGTCGGGCTCGGCATCTGGGTGTTCATCGTCGGGCGGCTCGCGATGATCCAGCTCGTACACGGTCCCCGCCTCGCCGGCTGCGCGAGGCGGCAGCAGTTTGCGGAGGTCGTGCTCGCTGCCGACCGCGGGACGATCTACGACCGCAACATGGTCCCCCTGACCGACAACCTCACCGTCAGCTCGGTCTGCGCCTATCCGCGCGAGATCGAGTCCACGAAGAACGTCGCCCACGCTCTCGCGAAGGTCCTCGGGGGGGGCTACCGGGACTACCAGTCGAAGCTCCGGGAGGACCGGAACTTCGTCTGGATCGCGCGCCAGGTGGCGCCGAGCAAGGCCGAGCGCCTCGCCGAACTCGGGCTTCCCGGCATCGACTTCCTGACCGAGAGCAAACGCGTCTATCCGCAGGGGAAGCACGGCGCCCACGTCGTCGGCCTGACCGACGTCGACGGGAAGGGTCTCTGCGGCATCGAGCTCCAGATGGACGAGGGGCTCACCGGGGCCCGCGAGACCGTCATCCATTTCCTCGACTGCGCCGGGCGGCGGACGCCGGCGCCGGCGTGCTCGAAGACCGTCCCGAAGGACGGCGAGTCGGTCGTCCTCACCATAGACCTCGGCCTCCAGAGCATCGCGGAGGTCGAACTCGAGCGGGCCGTCCGCGAGTGGGAGGCGAAGGCGGGCTCGATCGTGATTCAGGACCCGTGGACCGGCGAGATCCTCGCGATGGCGAGCTGGCCGGTCTTCGATCCGAACAGCCCGTCCCGCTACTCGGTCGAGAGCCAGAAGAACCGCGTCGTCACCGACCAGTTCGAGCCGGGCTCGACGTTCAAGATCGTGACGGCCGCCGCCGCGCTCGAGACCGGCGCGGCCGGGAGGACCTCGGTCTACTGGGCGGGGCGCGGGAAGAAGCGCGTCGGCGGGGCGCTCATCCACGACGTCAAGGAGCGCGGCTGGCTCGTCTTCGACGACGCGCTCGTCTACTCGAGCAACATCTGCTTCGCGGAGATCGCCTCCGCGGTGGGCGACGTCCTCCTCTACTCGTACGCGCGCGACTTCGGCTTCGGGAGCCCCACCGGCATCGCCCTTCCGGGCGAGGTCCGGGGGACGCTCAGGGAGCCTTCGTCCTGGAGCAAGCGGTCGGTCCAGACGATCGGGATCGGTCAGGAGGTCGCCGTCACGGCCCTCCAGCTCGTGGGCGCCTACAGCGCGATCGCGAACGGCGGGTACCTGATGGAGCCGCAGATCATCAAGGCCGTTCTCTCCGAGGACGGCAGAGTCGTCGACGAGCCCCGGCTGAGCGCGGTGCGACAGGTAATACGGCCGGAGGTGGCGGCCGCGGTTCGCGAGCTCCTCGCGATGACCGCCGAGCGCGGAACGGGGAAGAAGGCGCAGGTCTCCGAGGTCGCCGTCGGCGGCAAGACGGGGACGGCGCAGAAGGTCGTGCCCGGAATCCGCGGGTTCGCCCCGGGCAAGCACGTCTCTACCTTCGCCGGAATGGTCCCGGCAGACGATCCTCGGTTCGTGTGCCTCGTCGTCGTCGACGAGCCGAAGGGGAGGGGACTGGGTGGAGAGGTGGCGGCGCCCGCCTTTTCCAGAATTGTCGAGCGCGTGGTTCGCGGGCCGGGCCACGAGTACGTGATGGCCGGCGGCGAGCGGGGGATCGACTCCGCGACCGACGGCGGCGCCACGGGCGGACCGGGAGTCGCGCTCGCCTCGACGCGCCGGAGCGACTTCGCCGTGATGGAGATGGTCTACGCGAGCGAGGTCGGTGACGCGCCCGCCGCCGCGTCGACTGAATC
>JALGVN010000349.1 GCA_025774645.1 bacterium | reverse complement strand
GGGGGTCAGCGACCGCGCGAACCTCATGCAGAACATCCTCGAGGTCTACTTCAGCAAGTCTCCGACCGGCGACGAGACCGGCGTCGGCGGCGGCGGGTTCAGGAACACGCTCTCTCAGGCGTACCCGAACCCGTTCAACCCGACGACCAAGATCTCTTACTCGGTGAGAGAGACCGGTCCCGTGACGATTCGCGTCTACAACGTCGCGGGGAAGGCGGTCCGCACGCTTCTCGACGCTGAGGTCGAGGCGGGCGTCTCCGGGTTCGTGGTCTGGGACGGCGCGAACGACTCAGGGCAGAGGTGCGGAAGCGGCGTGTACTTCTATCGCATCGAGGCCCCGAGTTTCGCCACCTCGAGGAAGATGGTAATGCTCAAGTAGGACGGCTGGTCTCTTGCCCGACACGGGCGAGAGGAAGCTCGAGGAAACATCGAAGGAGGGGACGGGAGACCCCGCCCCCTCCTTGAAGGCGTCCCCGCGGAACCGCGTTTTCTCTGGAGGAACGCCCAACCCTTCCAGCTTGGGCAGTGTCAGAACGACTGGAGGGACGAATCCCGTCCCTGGCCGTGTCGGTACGCCCGCACGGTTGCGCAGATTCGATGAGCGGCACTGACGACGGTGGGCAGGATCACCCACGATAGGGGGGAAGTGTGCGCATGCATGGCAGACCACTCGCGGTGTTGGCGATCGGTCTCGTGCTCGTGCTTACGGTGACCGTGGCGTCGGCGAAGAGCGACGACACTGAGATCCGGAGCAGCGAAAGACGGCACCCCGCGCAGGAGGGGCCCGGGGCAGGGTTCAGAGGGACAAGAGCCGTGAACGAGACCCTCTGGATATTCGAGGCCGACTTCACGACCACGACCGGCGACAACGCAGGCTGGACGACTTGGGACAGAAGCGGGACCGTCGCGGTCGAGAACCACTGGCACCACGACACCATCCGGATCAGCGGTCACCCGACGATGGGTGATAGCACGTGGTGGTGCGGCACGTACGACGAGTGCTGGCGACAGCCCCGTGGCTACGGCAACGACTGGCTGCAGATCCTCGCGAGGAGCTTCCCGGAGGTCGACGCCAACACCGACCCCGGCGACGAGCTCTTCCTGGACTGGGATCAGCGATTTGCAATGGAGCACGACTACGACTACGGCTACGTCGAGATCTCCGACGACGGCGGCGGCACCTGGACGACACTCTACACCGCCAACAACCCGGGATTTGCGGGTAAGCCCGGCTTCTCCCAGGATTGGGACAGCCCCGCTCACGGGCACAAGTCGCTCGATCTCTCGACGTACGCTGGGCAGGACATCTCCCTGAGGTTTCGCTTCGAGTCGGACCAGCAGTACTCGCCCGAGGACCAGGGGAACAACCCGAGCCAGGGCAACTCGTGCCTAGACGGGGCGTGGCAACTCGACAACGTCACGTGGTCGACCAGCAGCGGCGACTTCTGGGTCGACGACTCGGAGTCCGGCAACATGGGCTGGGAGCACGAGGACGTCGTGGCCGCCGGGCAGATCGGCATCGTGTGGTGGCGAGGTCGGTTCGGCATGGACTTCGTCACGGGGCGCCCCTACACGTGCGACGACAGGTCGGTCGGCACGTGGATGTACGCGCACGTCGACCCGTTCACGAGCACCATGGCCGACGCCCAGAGCACGTGGCTCATGAGTCCACCGATCGACATCAGCGGGGCCCCGAAGCTCGTCGCCCACTGGGACGAGTGGGCCGACATGCCTGAGGCGACCGGTGACCTCCACGACATCTACGTCGCCTCGAGCGACGACTACGCCTGTGTTACAGCTCCCAACGGTTTCGTCGACGAGGAGCAGGGCGCGTGGTATGCCTCTCCTCTCTGGTACAACGAGGTCGACGACTGGGACGCGCTCGCCGGGAACGACTGGCTCGCGTTCTACTGGGCCGCGTGGAACGACACCACCAGTGTCAACAACGGGGAGCACTGGGCCGGTCTCATCCTGAACTTCCACAGGATCGGCATTCCCACGGGCAGCGCGGGCACGACCTTTGGGTACAGGGACTGGGAACGCTTCAACGACTGGTTCCAGGATGACCTCACGGACGCTCTGCTCGACAGCATGAGTGTCCTCGTCAAGGAC
>JALGVN010000115.1 GCA_025774645.1 bacterium | reverse complement strand
GTAGTGATCGTCACGGTGTTGGACGGCTCTGTGACGAGACCTTCGCCCGGCGTCGAGTAGGACGCTAGCGCGGTGTTCCCGATCTCCGTGCCCGGAGGAACGGCAAACGCATGTGCCGGCACGAGCGCGACCGCGAGCACGGCCGCCAGTCCGACCGCGAGGACCGTGGCCGCATACGCGGCAACGCGCCGTCCTCCAGTGCCGGCTCCGCTTGCGCGTGTCCGATGTGCCCGACAAGACCTCACGTCTGCCGTCCTCCTTCGCTCGCCGGCCGCGCCGCGCGGTGACCGACGTACGGCCCGCGCGGCGCAGCCCAGCGGCTAGTCGATCGTCACGTCGAAGGTGACAGTGATGCTTCCGCCACCCTGTGCCACGGTCACGACGGCGACCGTGACCGCTCCGACGTTCGTCAGATTGTAGTCGCCCTCGTCGTCACCGGCGGTACCGTCGGTGAGCTGGACAGCTCCGAGGTAGAGCGTCCCCGCAACAAACGTCGTATTCGCCGGGATGTCATCGACCATCTCAACGTTGTCGGCATCGTCGCCGCCGTTGTTCGTCACGGTGATCGTGTACCGGACCGTTGCTCCGGGGATCGCCTTCGGATTCACCGCCCCGTTAACCGGATCGGAGATCACGGCAGACGTCTTCGAGACCTCAAGCGACGCGCTCACGACGATGTACGCGTCGGTGCTCGAGTGCTGTCCGTCGTTCGCGTTGTCGGCGGTGCCCGCCGCATCGGCGAAGACGATCTGGACCGTCGCCGGATCGTCGGCGATGCCGCTGTCGTCCGACAGAATGTCCGCGCCCTGCGAGGCAGGCGCGCCGCCCTCGGCCACCTGGGCCACGAGGTCGTAGAGCGCCCCGTCGCCGTCGGTCTGCCCGAGCGGGATGTCGGCCACGATGAAGACCGTCACCGAGGCGTCGACGGCGAGCTCGTCGATGTAGGTCGCCGTGTCGGTACCCGGCTCGTAGACCCCGTTCCCGTTCGCGTCGACGTACACCTCCACATTGTTCGCGTCGAAGTTGTCCGTGGCGCCGCCCCACGTTCCGGTCGCAGCCGCAGCTGCAAGGGAGAAGTCCTGCACTTCGTTCCCGTCATTCGTGACGGTGAACGTCAGGACCTGATCGTCGGCGCCCGGCACGACCGCGACCGCGGCTCCGTCTACTGGCGCGACCGTCAGGTCGATCTTCTGATCGACGACGAAGCTCGTGGGAGTGCCGTTCCCGACACCCGGAGTCGAGTTCCCCGTCGGGGAGCTCTCAATCGGAGTCTGGGGCACACCGCTGATGTCGTAGCCGACCGTCGCGGTGTTGTCTACGTCGGTTCCCGCTCCGGTCCCGTCTGCTCGCGCCGCCTGGGGAACACCCAGGACGAGCAGCAGTGCGACGAGAACGAGCGCCGTTCCTGCGTTTCCTTCCCATCTCATCGTTCTCTCCTTGCGTTGCCGATGTCCGTCCGTGCGGCACCGGCGCCTTGTCGTGTCATTCCTCGGTACGAACGCCCCTGGGTCGGTGCGTTAGAGCAGAAGTGCCAGGAAACCAACGTCGCCTCCCTTCCCGGCTGCGAGAGTCTGGTTCAGTTCCCATCGTATGTGCGTGTAGTCGGAAGCGTCCGCGAGGCGCTCCCGCCCATCCTGTTCGATGACCGTGAGGTGGTCCGCGGCTGCGTAGGTCTTCCCGCCGTCGGCCGAAAACGTGACCTCCGCGCCATCACCGACCACGCTCCCTTCCACAAGGAGCATGTGCCCAGGAATCGGGTTCGTGATTACGACGTTGTCCGCAGGCTCGTCGTCCAGGTTCAAGTAGTAGATCGTGTAGAGAACCTCGCTTCCCGGGACGACCGTCGCAGCGTCCGCGCGCCTGATCTCGATCTCGCCCTTCTCGTTCACGAACTCCTCTTCGACTTCGGCCACCGCACGGAGCTCGATGCTCCCGGCGTCGGCGCCACGCGCGACGCCAGGCGCCGCCAGCAACCAGACCACCGTCAGTGCCACGACCGATATCCGCTCCGCAATTGCTCTCGCTCTCATCTTTCCCCCTAGTTGATGACCACGTCGAACGTGATCGTGTGCGCGGGCGTCTCGCCCGCGAGGTCATCGAGATCGACCGTCACCACGTCGGTCGCTGTCCAGCCGACGTCGCCAGCATCGCCATCTGCCTCATCAGTGAGTGCTTCTCCGTCAAGAGTGAGCGTGCCCGGTACATACGTTGTATTCTCGGGAATCGAATCGGTGATGATCACGCCCTCGGCCGTTCCCGAACCCTCGACCGTGACGACCATCGCGTAGGTCACGACTGCTCCCTGCACGGGATCCTCGCCGCCGAGCGGGTCGGCGATCTCCGCGGACTTCACGATCGAAAGCTCGACTGCTGAGACGATGAATGCGCCCGCCTCCTGAGCTTCCCCGCCCGAGGTTCCCACCACCGCGTCGACGCCGCAGGCCGCCGCTCCCGGTATCGTGGTCCCCGGGATGCCCGTCCCGATCGTCGAGGCAGCGAAGATGCCACTCAGTCCCACGTCGCCGTCCGCGAGTCCGGTCGGGATCGCGCCCACGAGGAACGCCACGACCGAGTCTCCCGGGTCGAGCGTGGGATCGTTCAGGCCGGACATGTACGGCACGTCCGCTCCGGGGTCGAAGACGGCGTTCCCGTTCGTGTCGAGGAAGATCCCGGCCAGGAGCGGATCGAAGTCGTCGCCACCGTACGCGACCACGCTTCCAAGGTTGAAGGTGTCCGCCCCGTTTCCCGTGTTCGTGACGACGAACGTGAGCACGCGCGCGCTGTCGCCCGGGCTCACCGTGACGCTCCCGGCGTCCTGCCAGACGACGCTCACGTCCACGAGCTGGAGTACCGTGATCGTCGTCGCGTCGGTCTCGTGGGCGAATCGCACTGCACCGATCTCATAGCTCACCTGGGCGCTGGTTGTGATGTCCGTGCAGGCCGGCGTCCCTTCGGCGGCCGCCTGATCAGTCCACAGAAGTGCGGCGGGAACCGCGAGCACGACAAGCCACGCCGCGAGCACGCCCGGCAGGCGCCTCCCGTCACGTCGCTCATCATGTCGCCGTCCGTGTCTCATCTCGTCCGTCACTCCACTCTCACCCTGAGTTTCAGGCTGAAGCTCGGATCGCCTCCGCCCCCGGACCCCGCGAACGCGCCCCCCGGCGCTACCCGGAAGTGGGTGACGTCCGGATCGAATCCGTCCGCGTCGGGACTGGGCTCGTACGTGTACGTCAGTCCGCCGTTGTTCGAGAAATCGACGTCGTCGAGAGCGCTCGCGAAGTCGATGAAGTTGTAGGTGAGCCCACTCACAGGCGTGCCGTCCTCGAAGAGGACCGGTCCGGAGCCCGGCGCCCCGATGTCTCCCACGAACACAGCGGTGCCTGCCGGTACCGCGTCGGTGATGATGACGGTATCGCTGTCCGTCAGACCGGTGCCCTCGTTCGTCACGGTGATCGTGTACTCGACAGTTGCTGCCGGGATCGCCTTCGGGTTCGTCGCGCCGTTCACCGGATCCGAGATCGTCTGCAGGATCTTCTCGACCCTGATGTCAGGGAGCGCCACGATATCGACGAGGGCATCGTCGCTATCGTTCCCTGAGTTCGAGTCGGTCTGCTCCGCGGCCGTGATCGTGGCGGTGTTCGTGATCGTCGTCCCGCTCGTGCCCTGCTGCACCGTTGCCACGATGTCCAGGGTCGCGCCCTCCCCGTTCACCACTGCCCCGACGTCCCAGACACCCATCGCGTCGTCATAGGTCCCCTGGGACGGCGTGTCGCTCGCGTAGACGACACCTGCCGGCATGAGATCGGTCACCTCGATGCCGCTCCCATCGTTCGGACCGAGGTTGGCAAGCGTGATCGTGTAAGTGATGTCCTGACCCACGCTCGCCTCGGCGACGTCCGCGACCTTCACGACCGAGAGGTCCGTGACCAGAGCGGTGACCGTCGTCTCCTCGATGGCGACGTCGTTCGCGGGGTTGGTGTCGAGGGCCGGGTCCTTTGCGGGGTTGGTGTTGTCGACCCAGACGAGGGCGGTGTTTGTCATCGTTCCGGGGGACGGAGAACCCGTGACGTTGACAACGATGTCCTTCGGATCATCCGCGTCGAGGTTCTCCGTGCGCCGGCACACCACCTTGTGGTCGACAGCGACGTAGACGCACGTGAAGCTCGAGTCGGTCCCCGTGGTGTTGAGGAACACCGCGCCCGGGGGCAGCTCGTCCTCTGCCACCACCTCGTGCAGCTTCTTCGAATCGGTCTTGTCGGGACCGTGATTCGTGACCGTGATGGTGTACGTCAGAGGAGCCCCCGGTGCGATCGGGTCGGCCGAGTCCGTCTTGACGACGCCGAGATCGGTCAGTTTGGCCTTGCTGTGAACCGTGGTGCTGTCGGTGTCGTCCTCATCCGGCGAGACGCCGCTGTTGCCGGGCGTCGAATCGGGGTCGAACTGGTCGGACGCCGTGACCTCGGCCACGTTCGTGATCGGGTCCGACTTCGTGACCACGAGAACCTGGAAGACGATATCGAGCATCGCGCTCCCGAGCGCCCCGAGCGGTCCAACGGTCCACTCGCCCGTTCCACTGTCGTAGGATCCCTGCGACGGGACGTCCGACTGGTACGAGAGCTTGCCGGCCGGGAACCCGTCCACCACTACGACGCCCGTCGCGTCGTTCGGCCCGGCATTGTCGACGGCGAGCGTGTAGGTAACGATGTCGTCCAGGTCTGCCTTCGGATCGTCGACCGTCTTCAGGAGTGAGAGGTCAGCAACATCGTTGACCGTCGTGAGCTCGGTCGCATCGTTGTTGCCGGCGTCGGGATCGGCCGTCGTCGAGGTTACCGTCGCCGTGTTCGAGAGCGACGCGCCGGTCGCCGGCGCCGTCACCGTGATGTAGATCTCGGACGACGCGCCGTTCGCGACCGCGTATCGTGTGCACGTGACCACCCCGCCCGACTCGCTGCAGTCCCAGCTCGCCCCGAGCGCGCTCACGAACACCACGTCCGCCGGGAGGGTGTCGACGACCTCCACACTCTGTGCGTTGTCCGGACCGGCGTTCGCGACCGCCAGCGTGTAGGTGAGCGTCTCGCTCGTCAGAACCGGATCGGGAGAATCGGATTTCGTGAGGGAGAGGTCGGCCGTCGCCCCGATCGCCGCGGGAGTCGTCACCGCGAGGAGGAGCACAACCGCCGCTGAAGTCGTAAACGCTCGAACTGCCATCTCGCTCGCACTCCTGACCTTCACGGACACGCATAGGTGCGCCGAGCCAATCGCCCGAGGCGCCCGCGGCCGTTACACTGCTCAGTCCATGACCAGAGGGGTTCTTCACCGATTCCCCCGCATCTGTAAAGCAAACTACATGCCGCGATTACCGCGATTGCGCCCTCCCGGAATACACCATAGGAGCCGGAGCACACTTCCAGCCAAAGGCCGCTGAAACCACGCTTATCCGCGCTGTCCAAGCTATGCCGTTTAGTTGAATCGTGAGACTGCCTTTCCAATTGCCTAACAGTCTAGGAGGACTGTGCATCGAGTGCCCACGTGACTCGTGGTTTCTGCGGCGAGAGGGCATTGTGCGAGGGGAAGGTCTCAGGGGCGGGCAGGTGCTTCCTGGCGGAGCGCTCTACAAGCAAGCGGGCCCGGATTCCTCCGGGCCCGCTTCACGATCAGATCTTGGTCGGCGCCCCGCGGGCGCCGGCGTTCTACAGCGACTCCCGTATCTTGTCGAGCCGCGCCTTCGCCTCGGGCGCCATCTCGAAGAGCCCGGCCACCGTCTTGCAGCCGTAGTCGGGGCAGTAGGCGCAGTTCACGTGCCCGCGCTCGCGGGCGCACTTCCTGATCTCACACACCTTCGGATGGCTGAAGAGCTTCGGCCCATCGGAGAGGCAACCGGTGCAGTTGATGTCGGAGGCTTTGATTTCGGCATTGTACATCGCCGACCACTCCTTCGCGACCTCTTCCCTCTTCGCGTCGTCGTCGGTCGCGGTTGCGCTGTACGCCCCGCAATCGTGACAGAGCAGTCCGCAGTTCGACAGCATCTCCTTCATCATTCCTCCTGTGTCCTGCTGCCCGACGCGGGCGGCCCGACGCGCGCGGACGGCCCGGCGCCTGCGGCTACGCCTGCTTCTCCGACGCGAGTTCCTTGCCGCTCCTCACGCCGATCACGCGGAACTCCTCGCGGGCAAGCTCGCGGTCGTCGGTCACCTCGATCGAGCACCTCGTGTCCTTCTCCAGCATCCGGAGCCAGCCCTGTTCCTCACCGACGACGTGGAGCGCCATCTCCGGCGACACCACCAGCTTGAACTTCTTCTCACGTCGCGAGGAAGCGACCCGCCGAACGGTCCGCTCGATCAGGAACATGATCGAGTCGAGCGCGAGCACCTTGCCGGTCCCCTCACAGCAGGAGCACTCGTCGGTGTACTGGTGGAGGAGGCTCGGACGCACCCGCTGCCGCGTCATCTGAACGAGTCCGAGTTCGGTGATCGCGAGCACCTTGCTCCTCGCGCGGTCGCGCGACAAAACCTTCTTCAGCTCCTGCACGACCTTCTGCTTGTTGCCCTCGCTCGCCATGTCGATGAAATCGATGACGATGATGCCGCCGATGTCGCGGAGCCTGAGCTGCCTCCCGATCTCGCGGGCGGCGCCCATGTTGGTCTTGAGGATCGTCTCTTCCTGATCCTTCTTCCCGGTGTAGCGGCCGGTGTTGACGTCGACGGCGGTCAGCGCCTCGGTGTGGTCGATGACGATGTAACCGCCCTTCTTGAAGTAGACCTTCCGCCTGAGGCTCTTCTCGATCTCGCCCTCGATCTCGTACGCGTCGAAGACCGGCGTCGAGTCCTTGTAGTACTCAACGCGCGCTCGAAGATCGGGGGCGACCATCCTGAGATACCCGCCGATCTCGCGGAACCCGCTGCGCGAGTCGACCACGAGACGGTCGACGTCGGAGGTGAAGACGTCGCGCACGAGTCCGGCGGTCAGCCCCATCTCGCTGTGCACGAGCGCCGGCGCGCGCTTCTTCTCGGCGGTGCCCGTCGTCTTCTTCCAGGACTTCACGAGATACTTGAGGTCGCGCTTGATCTGGCGCTTGCTCACTCCCTCGGCCGCGGTCCGCACGATGAGACCGCCCCAGGGCGGTCGGATCTCCCTCGAGAGCTCCTTCAGGCGCTCGCGCTCCTTCGGGTCCTCGATCTTCCGCGACACGCCGACCGCTCCCGAGAACGGAACGAGGACGAGAAAGCGGCCAGGGGTCGAGATCTGGGACGTCACGCGGGGCCCCTTGGTGCCGATCGGCTCCTTCGTGACCTGGACGAGCACAGCCTGTCCCTTCTCGAGCAGATCCTGGATCGGCGCGTTCGGCGACACGACCCGCTGGCCGTCCTCGACCTCGAGCTGGTCGACGGTCCCGTTCATCGCGTCGAGCACGAGGTCCCGCATGTCCGAGACATGCAGAAACGCGCTCTTCTCAGCCCCGATATCAACGAAGGCCGCCTGCATTCCCGGCAGCACGGCCCCCACGACGCCCTTGTAGATATCCCCGACCATCCTGCCACCCTCGCCGCGCTCAACCATGAGCTCGACGAGCTGGTGGTCTTCGAGGATGGCGATCCTCGTTTCTCCGGGCGTGGAGTTAATGACGATTTCCTTGTACACGGTCCTCCCGAGCTATGGTTACACGCCGGCTTGCGTGGTTCTGCCGGCGCCTCTTCC
>JALGVN010000114.1 GCA_025774645.1 bacterium | reverse complement strand
TCCCTTGTCAAGGCTCACGTTGCCCGGGAGGACGCGCACGAACCGCCTCTTCCCCGCCTGGAGAAGCCTCGGCTCCTCGAGCGAGACCGTGGCGTCAGCGTTCTCGACGACGTCCCCGTCGATCCGTACGCCCCCCTGCTTGATGAGGCGTCTGGCTTCGCCGTTCGACGACGCGAGCCCCGCCGACTTCACGAGCGCGACGATCCAGACGCTCGCCATGTCGGTCTGCCCGTCGATCGTGAGCGCCGGCTCAGGGATCTCGTCCGGGAGTCCGCCCTTCGCGAAGATCCGGTCGAACTCCTCCTCGGCGGCGGCTGCCGCTTCGTCATCGTGATAGAGCGAGACGATCGTTCTCGCGAGCCTCCGCTTGAGATCGCGCGGATTCGTCTCAGGAGCGGCGAGCTCCTTCCGGATCGCGCTCACCTCATCCTCCGGCAACCACGCCGCGAGTTCGAAGTAGCGCGGGATCATCTCGTCCGGGAGCGACATCGTCTTCCCGTAGATCTCACGAGGCGGCTCGTCGATCCCGATGTAGTTCCCCGTGCTCTTGCTCATCCGCTTGACGCCGTCGGTCCCCTCGAGGACCGGGAGGAGCATCACGACTTCCGGGGCGACTCCGTACGCCCGCTGGATCTCACGCGCGACGAGGCAGTTGAACTTCTGTTCGGTCGCGCCGAGCTCGACGTCCGCCTTGATCTCGACGGAGTCGTAGCCCTGCATGAGCGGATAGAAAAGCTCGTGGATGCTGATCGGGAGCTCGTTCTTGAAGCGGTTGGTGAAGTCGTCGCGCTCGAGGATCCTGGCGACCGTGTACGTGCCGGCCAGGTTCATCACGTCGGCGAACGTCATCTCGCTGAACCAGTCCCCGTTCATCACGACCTCGAGCTTCGCCGGGTCGGTGTCGACGATCTTACCAAGCTGCGTCCGGTAGGTGCGCGCGTTCGCCATGACTTCCTCGTGCGTGAGACGCGGCCGCGTCTCCGAGCGCTCGGTAGGGTCGCCGACCATGCCGGTGTAGTCGCCGATGATGACGACCACCCTGTGTCCGAGGTCCTGGAACTGGCGGAGCTTCCGGAGGCCGATAGCGTGACCGAGGTGCAGGTCCGGGGCGCTCGGGTCGAAGCCCTGCTTGACCACGAGGGGTCTGCGCTCGCGAGCGGCACGCACGAGCTTCTCCTCGAGCTCCTCCTCCTTGATGACCTCGACCGTTCCGTCAGTCAGGATCTCGAACTGTTCCTTCGGCGTCGCCACCTCGCTCCTCCTCCGGTCCGCGCGGGACCCGGCCCCGGAACCTCCGGAACCGAGAAGCCCGTTCGCGAAGAGAACACGCCTCCCCGGCGTCACACGCTTTGCCGAGGAGGCCGTTTCGCTGCATATTACATACCAACCCCCGAGCGCCGGCGCAAGGGAAAACTGGCGCGCCGCGGGGACCGGGGGACGGCTTCCGTCTTGACTTCCGGTGGACCCTGGGCTAGCGTAGCGGGCGCTTCTCCGTGTACGCGGAAGAGGATGCGCCCCCGAGGAGGAACGATGCTTAGGAAGTGGTTCATCACCTTCGCGGTCTGCCTCGCCGCGGTCACGGCCGGCACGGTGGGTATCATCGTGTGGCTCCAGCGCGACCTCCCCTCCCCCTCTCTCCTGGAGACGATCGAGCCCACGATCGGGACGATCGTGTACGACAAGCGCGGAGAGGTCCTCCACGAGTTCTTCAAGGAGAACCGCGTCATCGTCGGTCTCGACGACGTCTCGCCGCACCTCGTGGACGCCATCATCTCGACCGAGGACCGCGAGTTCCGGGGCCACTGGGGCGTCGACGCACTGGCCGTCCTGCGGGCCACGTCCCGGAACGTCAGGGCCGGGAGGGTCGTCCAGGGAGCGAGCACGATCACGCAGCAGCTGGCGCGGAGCCTCTTCCTGACGCCCGAGGTCACACTCTCGCGGAAGCTCAAGGAGGCTCTCCTCGCCCTCCGCATCGAGCAGGTCTACTCAAAGGACCGGATCCTCGAGCTGTATCTCAACCAGATCTACTTCGGTGACGGGGCCTACGGCGTCGAGGCGGCGGCGAAGGACCTGTTTGGCAAGAAGGCCTCCGATCTGGAGCTGCCCGAAGCCGCTCTCCTCGCCGGCCTGCCGAAGAACCCCGCCGGCTACTCGCCCCGCCGGCACCCGGAGCGCGCACTCCAGCGACGCAATCTCGTCATCTCGATGATGGTCGACCACGGCTCGATCACCCCCGAGGAGGCCTCGTGGGCGGACACCGTGGAGCTCGAGGTCAGGCAACGCGAGGACGAGGTCCGTCTGGGCGCGTACTTCGTCGAACACGTCCGCCGCGACGTCATCGCGCGGTACGGGGCGGAGGCGCTCTACTCAGGGGGTCTCAGGATCCACACGACCCTCGACGCCAACCTTCAGGCCATCGCCGAGGAGAAGCTCGAGGAGCGCTTCCGGAGCCTCGAGATCGACTACGACTATCCGCTGAAGCGCGGCGACGAGTACGACGCCGATACGATGCGGCACATCCCCTACGTTCAGGGGGCGCTCCTGGCCGTCGATGTCGGAACGGGAGGGATCATCGCGATGGTCGGCGGCCGCGACTTCCGAGACAGCTCCTTCAACCGCGCGACGCAGGCGCCCCGCCAGCCGGGCTCGGGATTCAAGCCTTTCGTCTACACGGCGGCGATCGACAAAGGTTTCTCCCCCGCCGACACGATCATGGACGCGCCGCTCCTCATCCCCGGCGCGGGACCGCCGCTCGTGCTCGAGGGCACCGACCCACCGGTCGAAGAGCCGACGGACTGGCTGCCCGCGAACTACACGCGCGAGTTCAACGGCGAGATCAGGCTTCGAGACGCGCTCAAGCGATCGATCAACATCCCCGCCGTGAAGCTCGGGATCATCGTCGGCCCGGCGACCGTCAGGCAGTACGCTGTGCGGATGGGCATCACCACGCCGCTCGCGCCGGTCTACTCGCTCGCGCTCGGAAGCGGCGAGGTGAAGCTGCTCGACATGGTGAAGGCGTACGGCGTCCTCGCGAACGAGGGAATCCAGCTCGAGCCATACGCGGTCGAACGCATCGAGGACCGCAGTGGCAGGGTTCTCGAGCGCCACGTGGGGACGAGCCGGGAGGTGCTGTCGCCACAGACCGCTTACGTGGTGACGAACATGATGGCGAGTGTGATTGACGGCGGGACCGGCTGGGCGGCGCGAGCGTGGGGGTTCAACCACCCCGCTGCCGGCAAGACGGGGACGACGAACGGGTACACGGACGCCTGGTTCGTCGGCTTCACTCCCAGGGTCATCTGCGGCGTCTGGGGCGGGTTCGACGACCGCAGCTCGCTCGGCGAGAAGATGACCGGAGCGAGGGTCGCCCTCCCCGTGTGGACGGAGTTCATGAAGCACGCCCACGTCGATGTGCCGAAGGAGTCGTTCAGGATGCCGCCCGGCGTGGTCGTGAAGAACATCTGCGCCGACACCGGCGACATTGCGAGCGACAGCTGCCCGGAGACGCGCCGCCGGTCGGCCGACTCGGGTATCTAGAGGACAGCGCGCCCGCGAAGGCGCGCACGTTCCACCGGGGGCCGCCGACCATCGGGGGACCGCCGACACTACCAGGGCGTCCCCTACTCCAGGACCTCGGGGAGCCTGGCGCGCACTTCGGGCCTGCCGTCTCCGATAAGGAAGGCCTGCCCCACCCGAGCCCGCGCGGCCGCCGCGCGGGCCTTCTCATTCCCGTGCACGTACGCGAGCGGCTCGCCCGCCGCGACCTCGGTTCCGAGGGGAGCCACGACCTCGATCCCGACGGCGGGGTCGACCGGGTCGTCCACGGTCATCCGCCCGGCCCCGAGGGCCGTCGACGCGAAGCCGATCTCGAGCGCGTCGATCGCCGTCACGAAGCCCGCGCGCTCCGATGTCACGGGCTCCCGGATGGAGGCCGTCGGAAGAAGCCCCGCGTCGTCAACGACGCGCGCGTCCCCGCCCTGGGCCTCCACGAACCGCGCGAAGACCTCGAGTCCCCTGCCCTCGTCCAGCGCCCGTGTCGCCGCGCCGAGCGCCGCCTCGTAGTCGCCGGCAGGCGCAGCGAGGTGAACCATCCGCGCCGCGATCGCGAGGCTCGTCTCGCGGACATCGAGCGGCCCGCCTCCCCTGAGCACCTCGATCGTCTCGGCAACCTCCATCGCGTTCCCGACGGCCCTGCCGAGCGGGCTCTCCATATCGGTGAGGAGGGCGACGGCGGGGAGCCCCAGGCGACGCGCAGTGGCGGTGAGGCGGAGCCCCAGTGTGCGTGCACTCTCGATGTCACCCATGAAGGCGCCCCTCCCGACCTTCACGTCGAGGACCAGGGCGTCGAGCCCGGCGGCTAGTTTCTTCGAGAGGATGCTCCCAACGATGAGCGGCACGCACTCGATGGTCGCGGTCACATCGCGGAGTGCGTACATCTTGCGGTCCGCGGGCGCCACCGACGGCGACTGGCCGACGATCGCCATGCCGACCTCGTCGACAAGGCGCACGATCTCATCGGACGGGAAGTCGGTCCTGAGACCCGGGACGGACTCGAGCTTGTCGAGGGTGCCGCCGGTGTGACCGAGCCCGCGCCCCGAGATCATCGGCACGCGGACGCCACACGCCGCCGCGACCGGTGCAGCAATGAGCGAGAGCTTGTCGCCGACACCACCGGTCGAGTGCTTGTCGACTTTGACGCCGTCGACGGAAGACAGGTCGAGGCTGTCGCCGCTCTCGAGCATGATGCGGGTCAGCGACTCCGTCTCGTCCTCGGTCATCCCTCTGAAGAAGACTGCCATGAGGAACGCCGACATCTGGTAGTCGGCCACCGAGCCGGAGAGGAACCCGTCGACCATGAACTCGAGCTCGGCGGGAGCGAGCTCACCGGCGTCGCGCTTCCTCAGGATGATCTCGTACGCGGTCAATGGGGCCCCTCGAATCCAGAGAACCGGCGCAGGTCGCCGGCTCGTGTCCCGGAAGGCGCGGGGGCCTGCTGCCCGCCGTCCACCACCGGCCGCGGGACACCACCGTCGGCTGACGACGCTATCCCCCCACGATCTTGACGCTCGCGCTCGCGCCGATCCTCGTGGCGCCCGCCGCGATCATCTCACGCGCCGTCTCCACGTCGCGGATACCTCCCGCGGCCTTGACGCCCATCTCCTCCCCCACGGCGGCCCGCATGAGGGCCACGTCGTGCGGCGTGGCCCCGCCAGGCCCGAAACCCGTGGAGGTCTTGACGAAGTCCGCTCCCGCGACCTTCACGAGCCGGCATATGGTCACCTTCTCGTCGTCGTCCAGGAGGGCCGCTTCGATGATGACCTTCGACACGACGATGTTCCGGCACGCGTCGACGACCGCGCGGATGTCGCGCTCCACGAGCTCACGGTCACCCGACTTCATCGCGCCGATGTTGGCGACCATGTCGATCTCCTGGGCGCCGTCCGCGATGGCGCGCTCCGTCTCGAACGCCTTGACGTCGGGTCTGTTCGCCCCGAGCGGGAACCCGACGACCGTGCATACCTTGACGTTCGAGAGACGCAAGAGCTGCGCTGAGAGAGAGACGTAGGTCGGGTTGATGCACACCGAAGCGAAGCTGTGGCGCTTCGCCTCCTCGCACAGCAACACGATCTCGTCTCTGGTCGCCTGCGGCTTGAGGAGCGTGTGGTCGATCATGGCGGCGAGTGGCCCGTCGACCGCGGCCACGCCCGACGCCGCGCTGATCCGCGAGGCGCCCGAAGAGATGATCGAATCGACGTCGTCGGGGCGGAGCTGGACGCACAGCCCGCAGGCGACGCAGGGGTCGCACGAACCGATCGGCGCAGCTCCGCCGACCACTGAGACTCGGGCGCCCGACGCGGCGCGCGCCCGATCGGTCTCGAGACGCGAGATGACCTCGCGAGTGACGCGCGCGATCAGTTCGTCCCTGTCCATTCCTTCTCCAGAGTGAGGATCTTCGAAACGCGCCGCTCGTGACGGCCCCCGCCGAACTCGGTCGAGAGCCACACACGGACCATCTGCCGCGCGAGCCCCCTGCCCACGACGCCCGACCCCAGGGTCAGGACGTTCGCGGCGTTGTGCTCCCGGCTGTTCACGACCGTCTTGACGTCGTGGCAGCACGCGGCGAGGACTCCGGGGACCTTGTTCGCCGCCATGGACGAACCGATGCCGGCACCGTCTATCATGATGCCGCGCCAGGCCTCCCCGCTCGCGACGGACTTCGCCACCCGGACCGCGAAGTCGGGGTAGTCGCACGACGCCTCGCTCGAGGTGCCGACGTCGAGGACCCGGTACCCCAGCTCCTCGGCGAGATACTGCTTGAGCGTCTCCTTGAGACGGTAGCCTCCGTGGTCGGCGCCGATGGCAACGAGACCGCCTGAGGGGTCGGCGTCGGGACCCGTCTCAGCGCCCGCCTCAGCGTCGCTCAGTACCTCCCGCACTACCTTTTCGATCTTCTTGCGATCGACGTCCACGAGGATCCTCCACTGTGTCCAGGAGGCTCTAGGGCTGGCGGTACGTGGTGAACGGATGCGGGAAGAGCTCGGCAATCGTCGTGGCGATCCGCGACCCGTCGGACGACTCGATCAGGATGGGCAGGTCGTGCGAGAACTCCCAGATCACCTGCCGGCACACGCCGCACGGCATGGTCGGCTCGTGGGAGTTCGTCACGATCGCCATCTTCTCGAAATCCCTCACGCCTTCGGAGACGGCCTTCGCGATCGCGTTCCGCTCCGCGCAGACCGAGAGTCCGACCGACGCGTTCTCAACGTTGACACCCGTGAAGACGCTGCCGTCGCTCGCGAGGAGCGCCACTCCGACGGAAAACCCCGAGTAGGGAGCGTACGCGTTTCCGATCGCGTTCCTGGCTTTCCGGATGAGTTGGTCGTCCGTCATCGCGATTCCGCGTCCTCTCTCGAGCGCTGCCGGCCTCCGATGGCCGGCCCCCTTCGGAGTAGGTCTGGATACTAGCACAGGGGATTTCGGCCCTCAAGCCTCAAACACAGCCCCGCACGCACCGAGGGGCACCGCTTGCACGGCGCCCCTCGTTGTCGTTCCAACACTTCCAGCAACTAGCCGCCGAACATCATGCCCAGCGAGATCCTGTGCGTCGACTCCAGCTCCTTGTAGTCGGTGTACGTGTAGTCGAGGAGGAAGTCGCTGTAGCGGAATCCCGCGCCGTAGGCGAAGTTCCCGAACTCCGTGCCGGTCTGGTAGCCGGCGCGGAGCGCCAGCATGTGGTAGATCCAGACCTCTCCACCGGCCGCGAACGCGAGGTCGCGGTTCTTCGGGAGAAGCAGGTCGCCAGTGACCAGGATGTCCACGTTCTGGATGTCCTCGGGCAGCGTCTGGTACGCGGCGCCGAAGGCCCACGTGAGCGTCTGGGGCTCTTCCTGCTCGGAGAACTTGAAGCTCGTGCCGAGGTTCTTGACGGCTCCACTCAGCTGGAAATGGTTCTCGCTGAGGCCGTACTGGACACCGAGGTTCACACCGATGGCCGTGCCCGACCTGTCGTCGAAGCTGCCCTGGATCACCTGTCCGGTGATACCGGCAGACAGATCGCAGACATTCGGGACGTCGAACCCGTAGCCGCCGATGAAGCCGAAGTTGTACGCGCCGGCTGTAGCGAGCTGGTTCGACCCCATGTCATCGAAGACGGGGACGCTCCCCATGTCGAAGTAGGCAAGCCCGAGGGCAAGCCCGCCTTCGCCGCGGGGGAATCCGACTCCGATATACGTGTAGGACGTGTCTTTGAACCACTCGATCGCGCTCACGACCAGCTCCACGCGCTGGATGTTCGCGAGACCTGCGGGGTTGTACGTCAGACTCCAGACGTCACCGGGGGCCGCGTGGTACGCCGCGAGACCGCTCGGCCGCGCCCCCACCCCGATTCCAAAGACGTCCAAGTAGGTGCTTCCTGCCATCCCGTCAGCGGCGCTGACAACGCCCGTCACGAGCATCGCGGCGACCAGCACGAGGGCAGGAAGACCGACCTTTCTCATCATGTTCCGACCTCCTTGCTTCCCGGGGTGCGGGGGCCAAAGACCCCCGCACCTCGCAAGTCCGGTGTTTACCTGATGACCATGATCTTCCTCGTAGTGACTCTGTCGCCGGTGTCGACCGTGACAACGTACATGCCGCTGGTCACGCTCTTGCCGTCGTCGTTGTCGAGCATCCATACGACGCTGCTGAAGCGGCTCCCGCCGCCCGAGATCTCCTTCACCTTCGCGCCGTACATGTCGTAGACGTTGACCTTCACGTTCTCGGAATCGCTTCCGTACATGATGGTCACGCCGCCGTCGTGCACCGCATCCCGGTACGGGTTCGGGTACATCACAACGCCGTCCTCACCCTCGCCCATCTCGAGCATCACCATGATCGGGATCGTGTCCCACTCCTCGTCGCCGATGTAGACGCTGATCTCACCCTCGTAGTCCTGGGCGAGCAGCTCCGCGGGCACGCTGACGGCGATGTCGAAGTCGAAGTAGTCGGCGTACGGAATGACCGCGGTGGGAGGATCTATCACGATGTTGTCGTTCGGGATGAAGGAGCCAGTCGCGCCGTCGAGATCCGTCACGACGAACGAGAGGCCCTCTGTGATGTCGGCGTTCCCGATGTTGTTCACCATGAACGACGACTCGAGCACCTCGCCCGCCATGCCCTCGAACTCGATCTCCTCGTCCTCGAACTCGGCGGCCGGAATCGCCGCCACGATAATGTCGAGCTGGAACGAGTCCTCGAGAGTCCCTTCCTGGGCGGTGACGACAACGTACGCCGTGTGCGTGCCCGCAGGCACCGCCGGGTCGGTCCACTCGACCGTCACCAGGCCCGTGTCCTCCTCGCCGTACGGAATGGACTCAGGCACGTCCACCGTGACGGTGAGGCCGCTAGGCAGGCCGGTAACGTTGATCGCCATGATGTCGGTCAGCTCGGCGTTGCCGAGGTTCACGAGCTCGAAGATGCCGGAGTCCGACCTGGCTTCACCCGGCTCCGGCGCCAGCGTCATCAGGTTGCCGATGACGTTGTACGCGTTGTCCGAGATGTCCATGGCGGGAACCGCATAAACGGTGATCGTGAACGGCAGCTCATCGAAGAGGGTCTCGCCATTCGCCAGAAGCGAGATGACGCCCGTGTAGTCGTCGGCCCGCATGTCCGCAGGAACGGCCACGCAGATCTCGACAACGTCCGAGTCGTCGTACGGAATCGACAGACTCGCCGGGCTGAAGCCGACCATGACCGACGGGATGATCCCGAAGTAGGTCTCTCCGATCAGAGCCGAGGCCTCGAAGTGCACGTCGGTGACCTCGTCGTTCCCGGTGTTGTTCACCGTCGCCTCAGCACAGACCACCGTGCCCGGGAAACCAGACTCTTCCCAGTCATCGTCGTCCCACTCGACGTCGATCACTGCCATGACGTTGACCGTCAGGTGGAAGTAGTCCATGAGCTCCGCGACAGCATCGATGTCCGGGTCGTAGACGACACCCGGTCCCATGCCTGCCTCGGAACCGTCGTTCGGGCTGTAGTCCTGCTGAAGGATGGTAACGTCTCCGAGACCCGTGGAGACACCCCTGGCGGCGATGTTGACCGTGCCGTCGCCGGGGATCCAGCCTGCCACGTTGAGCGGACGGTAGGTACCGGCCGGCAGATTCGCGGGAACTTCCGGAATCTGGAGCCTGAGCCTCTTCGCCTCGCCCTCGGGCAGACCGTCGCCCATGAGACCGTCGATCGTGGCCTCGATGGACTGCGTCGCCGTCGGGTTCCAGAGCTCGAACACCGCAGGCGGCGCGCTGCCGTCCTGCGGGATGTGGATCAGCTCATCCGCCACGGTGTCGTAGAGCTGGAGATCCAGGAAGTCCTCGTCGCCCGGTCCGTCGACGGCGTCGACGTTGGAGGGCGGGAAGACCGCACTGGCGCACCAGTACTCGATCTCACCGATCATGATCTGAACCTCGCCCGGGAGCACGTCGATGATGAGCTGGTTCCCGGTCATGTTCGCGTAATCATCGTCGATGTCGATGTCGGGCAGTATGAGCTGGAACTTGAGGATGAAGTCGTCGTAGACCTCATCACCGTCCCACGTCCCGTTCGGCGGGAACGGCAGGTGCGGGATGTCCTCGAACACCCTCACCGTGCCCTCGTAGAACCCGCGCGGCAGAAGCGTCGTGTCGATGTAGAGCCAGAACGAGTCGACCTCCGAGAGCGCGAAGCCGTCCGCGAGCGGATTCTCGAAGTCGATCGAGCCCGCCGGGTTCACGGGACCGCCCACGTACGTGTACTGCGCCCTGATGTCGTAGGTCAGGTTGACGTTACCCTGGGCATCGAACGTGTTCAGATCCCAGTCTCTCCCGATCCACGGCATCGCGGGGAAGAAGTTGTAATCGTTGATCCCGTCAGGCGCTCCGCCGGGGTACGGCCACACGCCGTCGGGGTTCGTGTTCGGGTTAGCGAGCCTGTACATGCCCGCGATGTCGCCGGGCCACATCGGCGCACCCACCAGGTGCATCTCACCGATCGCAGCCGACTCATCGAAGTTCGGCGGATCCGAAGCCAGCCCGATTCCGAGCGGATCGTCGTCGTCGTCGCAGATGTCGAGATCCTTACTCGCCGCGACGTAGACCCAGACCTCAACCCAGTCATCGGGCAGTTCCTGCTCGAGTGTCCGCGTCGTCTCCACCTGCACGTAGCCCTTGTAGATACCGGGCATCGCGCCTTCGGGGACGTTAGCGGTCACCGTGACCAGCCGTGACGTGCCGACGGCCACTCCGTCGAACCAGCTCTGGCTGTAGCCGAGCTCGCTGTAGTGGAACCAGTGGAGCATGCTCGTGTCCGGCACGCTGTAGGTCACGCCGCTGAGCTCGTCGAACCAGTGGAACGACGTAGCCACGACGTAGATCCCGTCGATCGGGCCGGCCGCAGCAGACGGGCCGTCACCCGGATCGGGGTTGTTCGCCCCGTCGGTGTGCCAGAACACGAAGTCGCCGGAGTCGCTCGAGCCGGGCGCGATGCCCACGCCGGGCGCTCCGATCGGCAGGACGTTCCCGACAACATCGGCATCATCGTCATCGATGTCGATGTCCCAGTCACCCTGCGTGTAGAGGAGCGGGTCCGTGTCGAGCGCGTCAGCCACGCCGCCACGGTCGGTGTCCCACTCGTTCGGGTCGGACTCGCCGCCGAAGCCCCAGTCGGAGTTCGTGTCGTGCGGGTCGTTCCCGTCGCGGAAC
>JALGVN010000113.1 GCA_025774645.1 bacterium | reverse complement strand
CACACCGGGCACCCGTTCGACACGACCGTTCAACCGCTCGGGTCGAGCGACCAGAACAGCTTCTGGGAGGCCGGTTACAACGTGCTCGACACCGACCCGAACGGGCACAACCCGCTCATCCACACCCCAAACGACGTCATCGATCACGTCGATCCCGACATCCTCTGGTCGATCGCCGCGACGAATCTCGTGGCGACCGCGGCGGTCGCGGGAATCGTCGGCGAAGACCCGAACCTCTTCCCGGAGACGACGCTCGTCGAGAACTGCGCCGCCGCGCGGGAAACGCTCACGCTCAGGCCCACCTTCGAGTGGGAGGCCGTCGACTTCGACGGCAAGATCATCGGGTACGAGTACACCGTGGAGCAGCCGGATCGCGCAGGCGACGGGAGTGCGTCGGGCCGCGGCTGGATCTCGCTTCCCGCCGACAGGCGCTCGATCACGCTCGACGGCCTCTCCGAAGACAGGTACCGGTTCCTCGTGCGAGCGGTCGACGACGCCGGCGCGCGCGACCCGTCACCGGCAGGCCACACGTTCGAGGCGAGGCTCCTCCACCCGACAATCACGGTCGAGACGAACTTCCTCCCAAGGACGAGGAGCTTCGTCGAACGGTGGACGGTGGAGGACGACGCGCCGGTCCCCGTCTTTGAGAACGAGCTCCTTGTCTTCGAGATCTCGACCGACGCTTCCTCGTACTGCGGCGTGTCGGACTCTGCGGCGGTCGCGCTGAACGACCCCACCGCGTGGAGCGACATGGAACAGTCCCCGCGCAAGTTCGTCCTGAGACCGGGGGTGAGCGACACGGCGGTCTACTTCCTGGCGAGCGACGAGAACGGTGCGACTACCGTCGGCAGGATCTTGCTCGCGCCCGTCGCGACCCCGATGACCCGAGATCTACTCCGCGTCGACGACTGGCTCGACTCTGCTGTCGGCGACGAGCTACACGACGCGTTCTACGACTCAATACTCTCGGGGCACGAGCACGACGTCTGGGATCCACTGGAGCACATTGAGGGAGGCTTCCCCGCGCTCCCGCCGATGGAAGAGCTCGGGAAATACCGCGCGATCATCTGGACGCTCGACAGGAACGGCGGATTCCTGCGCGCGGCGCAGGCCGAGTCCGCATATCATCATATAGAGGGGTACGTGCGGGCCGGCGGGAACCTCATCCTCGAGGGTCAGTCCTCGCTCGCGACCCTCGGGGGAAGCGGACCGTACGACTACTCGACCCGCTACGCTCCGGGTGAGTTCGTCCACGACTACGTGGGCGTCGACAGCCTGAGGAACGCAGGCGCGAGTCAGAACGCGTCGGCGCCTCCCTCGTACGGGTACGCATTTCTGGGAGGGCTCTCCGTGGGTTCGGCGGGGCTCGTCGACGTCCCGGTAGACACCCTCGTGAAGTGGGGCGACGAGTACACCCTGCTCGGGGGCGTTCCGTACTGCGAGACAGTCAGGCCGCTCGCCACGACAGCGAGGCTCTACCTGTTCGACGCGTACCTGAACCACACCCTCCACGAGATGCCCTGCGCGACCGCGCGCTACCCGACGGACGGAACCGGCGCGCTCGCGTGGTTCGGGTTCCCGTTCTACTTCCTCGAGACACCCCCGGCGACGACGATGATCGGGGCGGTCCTCGCGAGCCTCGATGAGTGGCAGGCTCCCGCGGACCTCGTCTTCTTCGACTGGGAAGCGACTCCGTGTTCGGTCGAGCTCTCGTGGTATCTGAATCCTCCGGACGACCCGAGGGGATGCAGGATCGAGAGACGCGAGGGCGCCGCCGACTCGGCCGGGTTCTGGGAGCCACTGCACGACGAGCTCCTCGCGGCCGGGCCGAACGGGCGCTACCATTTCTCCGACGAGAGCGTCGTTCCGGCCACGGTCTACTCGTATCGGCTCGAGGTCACCGAGCGCTGGGGCGGCACGACGTCGAGGGGGCCGTGGGAGATCGACGTGCCGCCGCGCCCCCCGGTCAGCCGGCTGTCGCTCCCCCACCCGAACCCGTTCCGCGGGAAGGTCGAGCTGGCCTACTCCGTCGAATCCGACGAACAGTGGGTCGCGGGCCGTCGCGTCGCGATGCTCGAGGAGGCGGGGACGGACGCCGGCGCCTACTCCGTGGAGTGGGACGGCACGAACGAGACGGGGGAGCGGGTGGCGAGCGGCATCTACTTCGTGAGAGCGCGTATTGGCGGCCAGGAGTTCCAGCGCAAGGTCGTCTTCCTGAAGTAGGGGCTCCGCGCTCCGCGGGACTCCGCGCTCCGGGACGGTCGGATTGACGGAGCGGGCTCCGGCAGGTATATTCCCCGGAACCGGCCTCTGGCCGCGGAATCCGGAGCGACCCGGCATCAACCGAAGAGGGAACCTTGGAGTACATCCAGGAACTCAAGAGGATCGCCGTCAAGAAGAGCAAGGGAATGCCCGACGAGGACTTCCGCATCCGTGGTCTGTGGCGGACCGACCTGCTCTTCCGGCCGAACCCCGCGGAGCGGACGTTCAACTACACCTACCTCATCATCCAGACCGTCGGGGAAGGCGCCTGCTACTGCTCGACGATCCCGGCGCTCACCGAGGGCTTCTACCTCCTCGGCAAGGACGGAAGAACCGTCGAGCACAAGTACCGCTGTTTCGAGGTCGCGGCCGTCGACGCGCTCTTCTCCGCCTTCGAGAAGCGCCCGGACGAGTCATTCACGATGACCGGGACGTCCGGGGAGAAGGCGCTCTGGAGGAGCGGCATCGTGGTGAACGAGGTTCTGCGCCTGCTCGAGATGATGGGTGTCGAGGGTGGCCGCGTGGTCAACGTCGGTGTAATCGGGAACATCATCAAGTCGCTCACCGAGCGTGGGATCGAGGTGGTCGGGACCGACGAGGACCCGGTACTCGTCGGCTCGGAGATCGGCGGCATCCCGATCTACGACGAGGAGAGGACCGTCGAGTTCGTCGAGGAGTGCGACGTTGCCGTCATGACCGGCATGGTCATCTCGACCGACACGATGGACGACATCTTCAAGGCCGCGAAGCGCGGCGGCACGCGCATCGTGATGTTCTGTGAGACGGGCGCGAACCTCTGCGAGGAGTACATCCGGTTCGGGGTCGACACTGCGATCGCCGAGCCGTTCCCGTTCTACATATTCGGTGGAACCACGAGGATCGACGTCTTCCGGAAGAAGTGACGCCGGTCGACCGACGCGCGGGGCGCACGGCCCTGCCGAAGGAGGTCTTCTGCTCAGGAACTTCACACAGACCGACGGCGTGCTCGAGGTGGGAGGCGTCCCCGTCACGGAGATCGTACGTCAGTTCGGTACGCCCCTCTACGTCTACGACGGGAACATGATACGCGAGCGATACGAGACGCTCCGGAAGTCGTTCCCTTCGTTCGACGTGTTCTACTCGATGAAGGCGAATCCCTCGCTCACGCTCATCGGGCTGCTCAGGTCGCTCGGCGCCGGCTCGGAGATCGCCTCGGGAGGAGAGCTCTTCCTCGCGAGAGAAGCGGGCTACGACCCGCTCGACATCGTGTTCGCCGGCCCCGGCAAGTCCGACCGCGAGCTCGAGGAGGCGATCATCTCGGGGGTCTACGCGATCAACGCCGAGTCGTTCCGCGAACTCGAGCACATCGCGCACATCTCGAAGCTCGTCGGCGTGCCCGCGCGTGTCGCGCTCCGCATCAACACGTCTGTCGGACTCACGAAATCGGGTGGAGGTTCCGCGGGGCCCCTTCACGAGAGGATGGCCGGAGGTCCGAGCAAGTTCGGGATCGACGAGGAGAAGCTCGACCGCCTCGCCGAATCGTGGGACAAGCGCGCGATCGAGATCGTGGGCGTCCACGTCTACACGGCGAGTCAGATCTTGCACGAAGACGAGATCATCGAGAACGCGAAGCGGACGCTCGCGGTCGCGAACCACGTCGAGAGGGTTACCGGGGCAGAGCTCACCGCGATCGATTTCGGCGGAGGGCTGGGCGTCCCGCACTACGAGGAGGAGACGCCGCTCGACATGCCGGCGCTCGGCGCGGCCGTCGAGGACGTGTTCCGGCCGTTCTCCAGCCGGAGCGACTCCCGTCTCATTCTGGAGCTCGGCAGGTATCTCATCTCCGAGGGCGGTGTCTTCGTCTCGCGAATCATCGAGCTCAAGGAGTCGCGGGGAGAGAGGTTCGTCATCACCGACGGCGGCATCAACCAGTTCGTACGGCCGGTCCTCATGAAGGTCCGGCACCAGGCGAAGGTGGTCAACAAGCTGTCGTCGACCGGCGGCGTGAGCGCGAAGGTCGGGGGACCGCTGTGTACGCCCATCGACATCACGAGCGAGGAGATCCAGGTCCCCGAGGACGTCGCGCTCGAGGACCTCGTCGGAATCTTCAACGCCGGCGCGTACGGGTACTCGATGAGCCCGCAGCTGTTCCTGTCCCACGCGACGCCTGCGGAAGTCCTGGTTCTCGACGGAGAGATGCACGAAGCAAGGAAGCGCGGAAGGGTCGAGGACCTCCTTCTGAATCAGCAGCCACTGCCCGAACCGGCCTGACCGAGAGGACGGAGACCATGCACATCAGAAGATCGGCAGTTCCCGGATCGACGCCCGCCGCGACAGCGTTACTCGCCGCGGCCGTCGCCGCGGCCGCGTTCCTCGGCGCCGGGTGTTCCGACGACGTGACCTGTCCCGAGATCTGCAACATCGAACCATTCATCTCCGGAGGAGTCGCGGAGTTCGGCGGCGATCGCGCGGAGTGGACGAGCGTCGAGATCTTCTGCTCCTCGGATCCCCTCACCGTCGAGTTCGCCGTGTTCGTGAACGACACGCCGTTGGAGATCGGCCCGGCATCGGGCTACCTCGGCCGCGTGGCGACGCTCGACGGAGACCAGGTCATGTGGGCGCCGGGAACGTCCTGCTCCCTCCACGTGGTGACGGACTACGGGTTCGCCCACGTCTCCACGCACGTGCCGGGGCAGTTTCAGGTCACCGCCCCCGCAGAGGTGTCGCTCGGTGATGCGTTGACTCTCGAGTGGGATTCCTCCGACCATGCCGACTATTACGTGGTGAGCGCGGTCCTTCAGGGCGACGGCAGCGCCGAGGCCCTCTTGGACACGGTCACTGTTACGACGGTGTCGTACTCGCCTGAACAGATCGGAATGGCCGGGGAGTTCACGGGGCACGTCGTGGCCGTCTCGGGGCCACTCCCCGTTCCAGGGATCGTGGGCAACGTCAACGGCGCCGGATGGGGGTTCTTCGCGGCGTCCTACTACGACCGCGAGAGCGAGTTCTCGGTAACGATAACGGAGGGCGTGAGCCCCGGCGCCGGGCACGGGCGCTAGGGTCCTGCGACGAGAATCCTCCTCGAGTAGTACGAGGCGACGAGCCGCCCCACCTCCTTCAGCGCGAGGACCTCGGCGTCACGCGCGGCGTTCGACGACTCCGTGACGGTGATCGTCGTCTCCCCGAGGGTCTTCGCGGAGCGCTGGTCGAATGCGGACACGACCGCCGTGACGTCGGCGCGCCAATCCTCACCCTGCTGCCGCGTCGACAGTTCCACCGCGACCTGGACGAGTACGTCGACGTCGGGACCGCACTCGCCCACACCGAACCCGTCCGCCTCCATTCGCCGAGTGAACCCCGAACGAAGCTGCATCCCGTCGGGCGCATCCGCGCCTTCGAGCTCCAGACAGACGGTGGAAGCGTGAGCGCCCTCCACAAGGAACACCTGATGCCCGCCGCCCCCGCTGAGAGCGACGCGCCCCCAGAGCGGGTGGCCGACGGCCGCAGCGACCACGGCCCGGTTCAGCCGGGGAATGATCTCGTACGACCCCGGCTCTCCGTACGCCGCGAGGATGCGGCACTTCGCGGCTCCGCTCGCATCGCTCTCGGCGTCACTTGACAGCACCGCGCGGAAGCCCTGCGCCTCGAACTCGATCGGCACGCGGGAGGCGGGAATCCGTCGACCTCCCCACTCGTAGTAGCAGACGAACTCGACGGTTGTCGCCTCTCGGGCATCGATCTCGACGACGGCGGTCGCGCTCGCGGGTTCGACAACGACCGCGTGACGGGCTCGGCCCATCAGTTCCTTGAGCCCGTCGACGAGGCCGTCTACTTCGAGCGGCCTCGCGGCCCGCTCGAGAAGCCGCCTCGCCGCGGCCAGCTCGATCAGCCCCTCGAGCCATAGCCCCTCGTCGAAGAACGACGTGGCTGAGTCGTGGAGGACGACCGCCTCTCTCTGAAGCCGCTCGCTCTCCCAGCGAGCGTTGTTCGCGTCGCCCTGAACGAAGGCCGCGGGATACTCGAGGAGCACCGTCGCCCGCCATGTTTCGACAGCTCCCTGTTCCCTCGAGCACCGCTCGGTGACGAGTCCAGCGAGGCGGACCCGCGGGAAGCCCGGCCGCCGGCCTTCGACGAGAGCGCGCGAGGTCCCCGTCCTCAGACGTACGCTCTCGGAGGCAGTGTAGGTCACCTCTCGCGATCGAAGGAGTCTCAGGACGTCCCCGGCACCGGCGTCCACGGCCTCCCACACGGCAGCTTCCTCCGTGGTCTCCGGGAGCAAGGCGGCGGCGTCGGGATCAGTGGACAGGACGAGGGACTCCGGCGACGATCGATGCACGACGAAGTAGTTCCCTTCGTCCGTCCACCAGGAGCCCGTCTCTCTCACATACCACGGGGCGTCGACGTCACCGTCCATGACGGCGCAGTCCCACGCCGCGCCACCTGCGGCAGGTTCTGTGACAGGGGCCTTCTTCTGCGGGGCGCAGCCTGCGAGCGACGCGACCCCGAACGCCGGAAGCGCGAGGAGAGCGAGCGCCACGAGGCGGCGCGATGTGACGAAGTGAGTTCGCCGGGGGCGAGCACAGACGGCAACCATGGTGCCTCCCGTGAGGACGGCCGCGGTCGACGAGCGCAACGCCACATCCTACCACAGACGCGACCCCTTGCCCGACGCGTGAATGCACGCCAGCCGGCGGGGGCAGTCGCCGGCTGGATGCGGTCGTGCTCTGTTCTTCGACCATGACGGCGCGGCGTCTGCTGCAGCGCCGGCGTTGCTAGCCGTGCAGGTAGGCCTCGATCTGTGTCGCGAGGTTGTTGGTGTCGATCGGCTTCGTGATGTAGCCCCGGCAGCCCGCAGCGACAAGCTCCTCCAGATCGCCCGGCATGTCCTTCGTCGTGAGGGCGACGACGGGAATGTCCTTCGTCTCGCTCATCCCCACGATCTGCTTGGTCGCCTCGAGGCCGCTCATGCCGTGCAGGTTGACGTCGATGATCACGAGATCCGGAAGAACCGCTCTGGCCAGAGAGATCGCTGTCGCGGCGTCTGACGCCTCGATCACCTCGTAGCCGCTGGCACGCAGCACGAGCGATGCGACCGTGCGGTTGTAGTCGTTCTCTTCCACGAGGAGGATCGTCGCGGCGACATCGACGCGTGGCCAGACCTCCTCGGTCGTCTCGCCGAACGCCACCACCGTGCGGTTCTGTCCTTCCTGCTTCGCCTGGTAGACGGCCGAGCTCGCCATCCGAATGAGCGTCGTGGCGTCGCTCGCGTGCTCGGGATATGAAGCGACACCGCAGCTGATGGTCGCCTTGGGCCCCTGTTCGTCGGCGCCCAGTGGAATCTCTGCGAACGACCTCCGCAGGCGCTCTGACATCCCCTCGGCGGCAGCTCCCTCCGTCTCCGGGAGGATCAAGACGAACTCCTCACTTCCGAACCGCGCCACTGTGTCGGGCAGACGAGTCTCGGAAAGAAGCAGGGCAGCGAGTGCCTTGAGGATCTCGTCACCGGCCTTGTACCCACGCTCCGCGTTGATCGTCTGAAAGTCGTCGATGTCGACCATGATGCATGCAACGCCGCGCGAGTACCGGCGCGCTCGTTCGACCTCCTTCTCGATTCGTTCGTCGAGGTAGCGTCTGTTGTAGAGCTTGGTCAGACCGTCCCGCTCACCGCCACCACCACCCGGCTTCTTGTCGTCGTCGGCGATCCGGAGCATGGCTCTGACGCGGGAGAGGAACTGCGTGCTCCCCGGGGGCTCGGTCATGTAGTCGATGCGATAGCTGCGGCGGAGGGAGGGTTCGTTGGGATCCTCTCCCCTTCTGAGAAGGGCGAGGACAGGAATCCGGCGGGTCCGTCCGTCGTCCTCGAGCGTCTGGATCGTGCGGTGCTGGTCGGAGATCGCCAGCGACTCCGTCAGCACGACGAGGTCGGGAATCTCCCGGGCGCACATCGGCGCGATTCCGGGAGGTTCGGAACAGACGACCGGCACGTAACCGGCCTCCTTCAGCCAGGCCACGAGCCTCTCTTCGTCCCGTCCCGCTGACGTCCCTATAAGGACGTGCTTCCGGATCGACTCCCTCGCAGGCATTCCCATGCGTTCTCCCCCGCAGGCGGACAGGGTGAGGCGGGCGGCACGCGGAGACAGACGTCCCCCCGCCCCGGCGCCACCAGTGGCTCGCCGAAGACCCTAAGCTCCTAACTCAGCCGTTTAATCTAGCAAGGGGCGTGCCACGGAAGGGAATCGCCACCGAGTTGAGCCGGCGCCCGAAAACCCCCAAGCGCTGGCGCTGCCGGAGATTGCGCGGAAGATCCTGGCGGAAATGAGACAGGGGGAGCGAGGTCGTCGGGACCCCGTCTCCCCCTGTCGTTCGCAGATTGCGTACGGGGCGTCACCGCCCGGCCGCTGCTACCTGATCGGCGTGATCACAGCGCGGCGGTTCTCCGCACGCGCTTCATCGGTCGCGTTCGGCACGAGCGGATCGGTGTCGCCGTATCCGACCGTCACCGCCCGGTCCACGTGGATCCCGGCGCCTTCGAGGTAGGCCTCGACCGCCGCCGCCCTCCGCTCGGAGAGCGCCTGGTTGTAGCCGGCGGAGCCGATGTCGTCGGCGTGTCCCGCGATCTCCACGGTGATGTCCTCGTCCGCCACCATCATCCTGACAACGGCATCGAGCTTCGCGGCCGCCTGATCGGTGATGTCGTCCTTATCGAATTCGAAGTTGATCATGACCGCGACGAGCTCGACCTTCGGCAGCGGACACCCGTTCGGACCGACAACCACGCCCTTCGGCGTGTTCGGGCACTCGTCCCGCAAATCCGGAACGCCGTCACCGTCGTTGTCCGGATCGGGGCAGCCGTCCTCGTCCATGAAGCCGTCGAAGTCCTCGGGCTTGTCCGGACACTTGTCGTTCATGTCGAGGATACCGTCGCCGTCCCTGTCGATGTCGGGACAGCCGTCCTCGTCGTCCTCGCCGTCGAAGTCCTCGGCTTCATCGGGACACTTGTCGTAGATGTCGAGGTAGCCGTCACCGTCGTTGTCCGGATCCGGACAGCCGTCCTCATCCTCGAAGCCGTCGAAGTCCTCGGGCTCGTTCCAGCACAGGTCGTTGCGTCCGTAGATGCCGTCGCCGTCGCAGTCGCCGCCGCCGATGTACCAGTAGACGCCGCCGAATGCTTCGAATGATGAGGTGTTCGCGTCGACGAAGCCCGGACCATACGTCGAGCTATAGCCGACGTTGTCGACTTCCTGATCGATGAGGTAGCGGTACTTCCCGCCGACCGTCAGGGCGACGGTCTCGGTGACGAAGAAGTCGAGACCGAGACCCGCGATGAACGTGAAGTTGGTCCCCTTGAGCGTCTTGAGCTTCCCGTCGGTGTTGTACCCGTCGGGGACCGATCCGTCTTCGTCCTCGACCTGCCAGGAGGTCAGGCCGAATCCGCCGGAGAGCCACGGCTGAGTACTCTTCTCGGTGTTGAACTTGTAGAGCGCCGTGACCTCGAACATGCTCCACTTGGTCGTGAAGTCGTCGGTGCTGCGGAGACC
>JALGVN010000348.1 GCA_025774645.1 bacterium | reverse complement strand
AGATCGTCTCGAGGTCCGAGGCTCGAGCGTCCCTGACACGCATCGTAGACCTTCCTGAGAAGCGCACTACTCGGGCCGGAAGAGCGCTTTGAGCCGACCCCAGCTCGTCGTCTCGACCGCCGTCACGTAGCAGCCGACACCGAGCGCGCCGATCCCGCCGCAGTCGGGGTTGCTCTCGGGAGCACACGGCGAGTCATCCCGGAGCGCATAGCGTTTCTCCGGGCTCGAGGACCCGCAGAACAGCGGGTCGGCTGACATGTTGCCGTCGACGCCGCTCTGCTCGGCGATACAGCCGATCCAATCGCCGTCCTCGTTCTGGTAGACGTCGCAGCAGCTTAGCGAAGCCGTCCCGCCGGTCTCACACAGCACGGCTTCTCCCTTGGAGCCGAATGCGATGATCGACGCATCGACGACCGTCAGGGCGCCGCCGTCGGTGTAGATGCCGCTCGCCCCGCACCCGATGTTGTTGGAGAGCGTGCACCTCTCGACCGTGAGCACCGAGCCCACTCGGCACGCGAGTGCGCCGCCGCTGTCGGCCGCGTTCCCGAAGATGAGAGACATGTCGATCTCCACCAAGGACTCGCCGGTGCACGCGATCGCTCCGCCCATGTCCGACGAGTTGCTGCGGATCATGCAGCCGCTCACCGTGAGAGCCGAGCCGTCCGCGCAGTAGATTCCGCCTCCCGCGCCGTCGAGCGCCAGTTCGGAGGAGTTGCCGAAGATCTCGCAGTCCTTGATCGTCGCGAACGAATCGTGGAAGGACATCGCTCCACCCACGCCCACGCTCGAGTTCCCTTCGAAGACGCACTCCCTGAACGTCGGCGAGGAACCGCTGCAGTGGACCGCCCCGCCGTCGTCCGAGGTGCCGCTGATGACCCGGAAGCCGCGCACCATGGACGTCGAGTTCTCCCCGCCTGTGAACGTGAACCCTCGCCCCGCGTCCTCGCAATCGATCGTCGTGGACTCCGCGCCGGTCTCAGACAGGAGGACGATGTTCTTGCCCCCGAAGTCGATGTCCCGGTTCATCGGCCCCATGTAGGTACCGGCCGCGACCAAAACGGTGTCCCCCTCGCTCGCTGCCAGGACTCCTTCCTGGATCGTCGGCTCGTCGCCTGGCACCCTCACGACGGAGGCGTCGAGCGGTGCCGCGACGAGCGCGAGGAGCAGAGCTGCCCCAATGACAGCCGGTGTGGCTCGCATGTCACCTCCTCCCGCTCTCTCAGTTCCCACCGGGCGCCTTCGCCCAGCGGTAGCAGGTCCGCATCTTCCCCGGCCCTTGGCGGTCACTCCTTCCGCCCGAGCACGTACACGACCCACGGCGCGATCCGTGTCTCGCTCACCCACTCGTACGGCTCGTTCTCCTTCGCAAGAGGCCTTCTCATCTCGTGCGCCGTGAGCCCCGCGCGTTCGTAGACGTCCTTGTACGCTTCGTCCGACCAGACGATGTCCTCAACCGGGCGTCCGTCCTCGACGTCGAGCATGACGATGAGGACCTTGTCCCCGCTCCCGGCGACCCGATTCTCCGGGAAGTCCTTCGTGCTGAAGGAGGCCCACTCGTTGACGTAGATGTCCGGGGATGAGACCACACTCACGATGCGGCCGTCATCGTCCAGGAGACGTCCGAGGTCCTTGAAGAGTGCGACCTTCCTCTCTCTCGTCGGGATGTTGTCGAACGTGAACACTGAGAGGATCAGGTCGAAGACGCCTGCCTCGAGCTCGCTCAAGTCACCGTCCGGCACCCTGCGGTAATCCCCTTCCGGGTCGCGCTCCCTCGCCTTCGCGAGCATACGGTCGGCGATGTCGACGCCGACGACGTCGAAGCCCAGCTCGCGGAGGAAACGGGTCGAGCGCCCCGTCCCGCAGCCGAAGTCCATCGCCCGCGTGCCTCTGACATGGCTCGCGATGAGCTCGGGGAGATCCCGGTACGCCAGGTAGTATGTTCCCGGGAACTCGAGCTTGTCGTACGCGTCGGCCCGGGTCTTGTCGTCGTAGACGTTGGAGAAGTCAGCGCTCATCGCGGGAGCCTCCGTCAGTCCCCGTCGGCACGGTCGCTGCCGGCTCGAAGAGAAGCACGTGCGCCTCCATGGGCGCGACGGGGCGATGCTCGACGCCCTTTGGAACGACGAGGAGCTCTCCCT
>JALGVN010000347.1 GCA_025774645.1 bacterium | reverse complement strand
AATCGGACGCGAGCTAACCTCGGAGGAAGCATGAGCTTCACGGTCCGTAAGGACGAAGAGAAGGGTGTCGTGATCATCGGTGTCGATGGTCAGCTCATCGTTGGCAACCGCCACGAACTCAAGAAGCAGGTGCTCGACGCGGTGGAAGCCGGCGACACGAAGTTCGTCATTGACTTCACGGCGACGGGATACATCGACTCGTCCGGTCTCGGAGTCCTCGTCTCCCTCGCCAAGAAGGTTCGTGAGGCGGGTGGTGATCTCCGTCTGGCCGGACTCAATGACGATCTCCGGACCCTCTTCGAGCTGACGAAGCTGGATACGTTGTTCGGCATCGTGGATTCGATCGAGGAGGCTGTCGGGGCATTCTAGGGACGTGACTGCGCCCTTGAGGCTCGTCGTCCGCCGCCGCGAGCTGCACCCTCCTGGCGCGGAGCAGCGCCGCGTCGAGATCTCGGTTCGCGTTCCGACCGATCTCGACGTCGTCGAGGAGACCGTCGACCTCGTCGCGCGCCACTGCCTCGCGAGCGGTGTCACCCCACGAGTGGCACGGTTCATCGTTCGTGTCGCTCTCTGCGAAGCACTCGCCAACGCGATTCAGTACGGCAATCGACTCGATCCGGAAAAGAACGTCGACGTCAGAGTCCAGGTGGACGACGACGCGCTGCAGGTATTCGTACACGATGAGGGAGAGGGATTCGATCCGACGCAGATCCCGAATCCGACCGATCCGGACCGGGTGAATCTCGAACAGGGTCGGGGGCTCTTTCTCATCCGCCAACTCATGGACGAAGTCCGCTTCAACGCTCGAGGGAACTCGATCTGCATGATCATGCGCCGCACCTAGAACGGCTCGACGCCGTGCTCCAGTCGCTCGGCACGATGACGAACTGCCGGCTGCGACTGTGGCGGGCGGGGCGTGGGCGCCTCCGTCCCGTGGTGGGGAACGAGCACGCCGACCCACCGCCAGTGGAACTCGACGAGAGCGGCCTCGTGCGTCCCGTCGGCTCCGACCGCTGGCTCGTGAACGTACCCGATCTCGATTCCTACTGGTACGAGATCGTGGACGCCGCCCGTCACCGCACCGATTTGGAGGAAACACTCACGCCGCTGCTCACGCAGCTGCTGCAGAGTGAAGGCGAGACGCTGGCACTCGCGAAACAGCTCGCGTCGCGCTATGAGGAGATCGAACTCCTCTATACCATCAGCGAGATCCTGGGACACACCACACGGCTCGATGAAGCGGCGGACACGATCCTCCAGGAGGTGTGTGACGTAGTGGGTGCGCGGCGCGGCTCGCTGTTCGTGCACGACGAGTCGGGACACGTGCTGCGACCTGTGGCCGGGGTCGGGAAACCGGTGGAGGAGTTGAAGCCGATCGCCCTCGACGATGCAAACGCGATCACGGCACGGACGTTCCGAACCCGTATCACCATCGCCTACGATCCACGCCGTCCTGATGAGCCCGGCACGGCGAAGGGACCGGATGTCGGCTACAAGGGATCCGCGTACTTGTCGGTGCCGGTCATCTATCGGGCGTCGACCGAGGAGGCGCACCCGGTCGGCGTGCTCAACCTCACCGACCGGGTCGGGAAGGACGCCTTCAGCGGCGGCGAGCGCCGCTTGGTGATCGCGGTCGCGAACCAGGTCGGAGCTGCTCTGGAACATGCGCGGCTGGTCGAACGAGATCTCGTCAGGCAGCGCGTGAGCCGAGAGCTGGAGCTGGCACACGGTCTCCAGATGAAGCTCCTGGTCTCGCCGCCGGACGTGCTGGGACCGGACGTGGACGTGGCAGCGCGGTGTCTTCCCGCCACGAGCGTGGGCGGCGACTTCTATCACTTCGTGCGGCTGTCACAGGGGCGGGTGGGCGCTATGCTGGGTGACGTCTCGTCGCACGGATTCCCCGCGGCACTCATCATGGCCTCGGTGCTGTCGGCAGCGGGCATTCACGCCGAGGAAGTGGGCTCACCGGGCAGCACGCTCCGGCGGCTGCTCGAGTCGGTCAAACAGGACCTGGCCGAGACCGAGATGCACCTCTCGCTGTTCTACGGCGTGCTCGACGCCGCCAGGGGGCGGCTGCGCTACGCCAACGCGGGCCATCCTCACGCGTTCCGTGTCTCCCGCGACGGGTCACTCGAACGCCTCG
>JALGVN010000346.1 GCA_025774645.1 bacterium | reverse complement strand
CGCCACCGTCGTCGCGATCACGCCCGAGCCCGTGCCGATGTCGGCCACCACGAGCTCGTCCTCGCAGGCACCCACCGCGCCGGCCTGAGAGCTCGCGAGCGCGACGCGTGGGGCGGCCGCCATCTCCCCGATCATCCGGAGCGCGACCTCCATCAGGGCCTCGGTCTCCGGCCGCGGGATGAGAACGGCGGGGTTCACCTCGAACTCGGAGAACATGAACGCGGCACTTCCCGTCACGTACTGGACGGGCTCGCCGGCGAGTCGACGCTTCAAGAGCGCCTTGTACCGCGCCAGCTCCCCTTCGTTCAACTGACGCTCGAACGCGAGATACAGTTCGATGCGCTTCATGGAGAGGGTGTGCGAGAGCAGGAGCTCGGTCTCGAGCCGCCCGTTCTCGAAGCCCTTCTCCTTGAGGTAGCCCCTGCTCCAGTCTATGAGCTCGAGGACCGTCCAGGTCTTCATTGCGAGGAATTCGCGATCTGCTCCGCCTGGAAGTGCGTGGCGAGCGCGTCGATGAGGTCGTCGATCCCGCCGTCCATGATCTGTTCGATACCGTGGAGGGTGAGCCCGATGCGGTGGTCGGTCACACGGCTCTGGGGGAAGTTGTAGGTGCGGATCTTGGCGCTCCGGTCGCCGGTCGAGACCTGGCTCCTTCTCGCCTCGGCCATCTCCTTCTCCTGCTCGGCGCGCATCTGCTCGTAGAGCCTGGCGCGGAGGACCTTCAGCGCCTTCGCCTTGTTCTTGTGCTGCGACTTCTCGTCCTGGCACGTCACGACGAGCCCCGACGGCTCGTGCGTGATCCGGACGGCCGAGTCGGTCGTGTTCACGCTCTGCCCGCCCGGTCCCGACGAACGGAAGACGTCGACGTGGATGTCCTCGGGCTTGATCTCGACGTCGACGTCCTCGGCCTCAGGCAGAACGGCGACCGTCGCGGCCGACGTGTGGATTCTCCCCTGCGACTCGGTCGCGGGGACGCGCTGCACGCGGTGGACGCCGCTCTCGAACTTGAACCGGGAGTACGCGGCGTCTCCCTCGATCGAGAAGATGATCTCCTTGAACCCGCCGCCCGCCGTCGGGCTCGAGTTCATCACGTCGACCTTCCACTTCCGGCCGTCGGCGTAGCGGTTGTACATCCGGAAGAGATCGGCCGCGAAGAGCGCCGCCTCGTCGCCGCCCGTGCCGGCGCGGATCTCGACGATCGTGTTCTTGTCGTCGTTGGGGTCGCGCGGAATCAGAAGCTGCTTGATGCGCTCCTCGAGCTCGTCGCGCCGCGGCTCGAGCTCCTCGAGCTCGGCCTTCGCGAACTCCTTCTCCTCGGGGTCGTCGGCCGACTCGATGAGCTCCTTCGCGTCGGCGAGGTCGGCGAGCACGCGCTCGTACTCGTCGGCAGCCTGGACGATCCCCGTCAGGCGCGCGCGCTCCTTGGAGTGCTTCTTGACGAGGTTGTGGTCCGAAAGGACCGCGGGGTCCGACAGGAACCCCACGAGCTCGTCGTACCTATCCTTGATCGACCTGAGCTTCTCCAGCATCTGCTGCTCCGACGGCGACCGGTTCGACCTTGGCCGCCTTGAGTGCCGCGATCGCTATCTCGAGCTGGTCGCGCGCAGGTTCCTTAGTCGTGATGTTCTGAAGCCACACGCCCGGGGCCGAGATCGCCCGCGCCCAGCGCGTGTGGGCCTTCTTCGCCGAGATCTTCATGATCTCGTAGGAGACGCCCGCGATCACGGGGATGAGCAGGAGCCTCATGAGCCGGTGCGTGATCGTCTCGGGCTTCCCGGTGAGCATGAAGACGAGGATGCTCGTCACCATCACGATCAGGAGGAAGCTCGTCCCGCACCGCGGGTGTCTCGTCGAGTACTTCTTCGCGTTCGCAGGCGTGAGCTCGTCGCCCGCCTCCTCCATGAAGATCGTCTTGTGCTCGGCGCCGTGATACTCGAAGACGCGCCGCATCTCCTTCCACCGCGAGATCGCCCAGATGTAGACGAGGAAGAACGTGACGCGGATGATGCCGTCGATGAGGTTGAAGACGATGCCGCTCTCCATGTGGAGAACGCCCTCCATGACCTTGTCGGTGAGGACGAGCGGGATGTAGAAGAAGATCAGGATCCCGAGCGCGAACGCGAAGATCATCGTGCCCGTGAGCGCGGCCTTCGTCT
>JALGVN010000112.1 GCA_025774645.1 bacterium | reverse complement strand
CGCCACCCGTCTTCTTTGGTGTCGGGGTCGCTTCGCGCCGGTCCTCGCAGGCTCTTCGGGCTGCATCCTCTCCGGCGCTGGTTTCCCCGGTCCGGTACCTGCATCGGGCCCGTTTGATGCACCTTGCGCCCCTTCCGGGGGCGTGTTATCATGTCCCCGAGACACACATGCCTAACCATAGGCGGCTCATCAACTTGCGGAACCGAGGGAGGTGAAGGCGTTGGTCAACCGTTGGGGACTCATCGTGGTGCTGGCGGCACTCATCGCGGCCGGCTGTGCTTCGACCGAGCATGTGGAGCGGCCGGAAGGCCCCTTCGAGATCGCGCTCCTCGTGACCACCGACACGCGAGGAGAGCTGGAGCCCTGTGGCTGACACGGGGGCCAGAAAGGCGGGCTGGTCCGGAGGGCCGGCTACATCAACCAGTTGGAACAGAGAGTACCGCTCACGCTGCTCGTGGACGGAGGAAGCTCCCTGACTCGTCGCGAGTTCGCCCGCGAGATGGTGGACGCCATGAACCTGAGGGGCATGGCGGACATCGGCTACGCGGCCACCACCGTCGGGGCGTACGACCTCTATATGGGTCTCGACTACTTCCACGCGCTGTTCGACGAGAGCGGAGTGCCGATAGTCTCGGCGAACGTCTACGATGAATCGACCGGGGAACTCATCGTCGAACCCTACATGATCGTGGAGCGTGCCGGGGTGAAGTTCGGGGTCGTCGGGGTGCTGGATCCGTCGATCGACCTCAGGACCCACCGAGACGTCGAGACGGTGGGGGTCACCATAGGCGACCCCTACGCCGTCCTCTCGGAGCTCGTCCCCGAGCTCAGGACGAAGGCGGACGTCGTGATCCTCCTGAGCCACACGGGCCTCGCCAGAGCGAAGGACATCGCCGGGGAGGTGGCCGGGATCGACTTCGTCGTGGTAGGGAACCACAGCGCGTTCTCGGCGGATCCCTACGAAGTGAGCGGGGCCGCCTTCGTGCAGCCGGGATACAAGGGTCAGTACATGTCCGACTATCGACTCAGCTTCAACGCCGACGGCGTCTACGAGGGATACACGGGCAAGGCCGTCGCTCTCATAGACACGGTGCCGTCGGACGCGGTGATGGCGCTCGCGCTCAAGGAGCACAAGCTCGCCGTCGAGGGGCTCAGCAAGGACCAGGCGGCGGCGAGGGCGAGGGAGCGGGAGGCGAAGGCGCAGGCGAGGCAGGCGTACGTCGAGGTCTGCGTCGGCGTCAACGACTCGTGCAAGAGGTGTCACCAGCCGCAGTACGATCAGTGGATGGAGACGGCGCACGCGGACGCGTACGCGAGCCTGGAGGAAGCGCATCAGTCGACAAACCCCGCGTGCCTCCGATGTCACGTGACGTGCCACCTCGACCTCCCGCAGGACGGGACGGTCGGCGTGCCGACGCTCCTGCGGAGTGTCCAGTGTGAATCCTGTCATGGCATGGGCACCGACCACGCCCGCGACGGATCCTACGGTACCGTGACGGCCGCGACATGTTCCGCGTGCCACGACAAGGAGAACAGCCCGGAGTTTGACTACGCCACGTACGCGCCGAGGGTGGCGCACTAGGTAGCCTCCGTACCCTTGAGTGCCTTCGCCGGCAGGGCAGCTGGAACCCAACGTGAACGACGACGCGCCGTGAGCTGACGGTTCGCCGGGGGTGGAGGGGAGAGGGTTCTAGAGCATGCTCCAGAAGTGCCTGTCCGCGGCCGTCATCGCGCTCTTTGTTGCTGCGCCGGCACTCGCGGCGGACGGCCCGCGAGTTCTCGAGACGTCAGACGAAGAGATACTCATAGAACTCGCCACCGACGACTACTCGATCGAGGACGTCGTGCACGGTGGCGAGTCCTACTCCAGGGTCCGAGTTCCCCTCTACGGATCGACCGGGGAGCCAGGCCTTCCGAGGCTTCCCAGAAAGGGCGTCCTCCTGGGCGTCCCGTTCGGCGCCGAGCTCTCGCTCGAGGTCGTCTCCGTCGAGACGGAAGCGCTCGGCCGCTACCGGGTCGAGCCCGCTCCGCTCGAGGCGATCGTCTCGGACGGTGAGTTCTCGATCGCGACCGAGGAGTACCTCCCGAACGAGGAGTTCTACTCGCGCGGCGCCCCGTATCCCGGGGTCGTCGCAGAGCTCGGTCCGCAGTCGACGTTCCGGCACCAGCGCGTGGTCCAGGTCTTCCTGAATCCCTTCCACTACTCGCCTCGCACCGGGGAGCTCACGCTCCACACGAGGATCGTCGCGCGGCTCAGGATTCGCACGGCGGACCGCTCGCGCGATCGGTCTCGCGGACTCGAGCGGGAGATGATCCCGCCGGTTCGACACGAGCCCGCATGGGAGGGCATCTACTCCGGGACAGTCCTGAACTACGACCAGGCGAAGCGGTGGCGCGCCCGACCGGAGCCCCTCCGCGCGCACATGAGGGTCGACTTGCGCGACGACGAGGAAGCCTACAGGCTCTGGGTCAGCGACACGGGGCTCTACCGGGTGAGCTTCGCGGAACTCGCCGCGGAAGGGCTCGACGGCACTCGCTCGATCGACGAGATCGGTGTCTACCGCCGGACGTACGAACCGTTCGAGCTGGACCCGTTTGTCGAGACACCGACGGCCATCGTCGTGGTCGACGAGAACGAGAACGACCTCTTCGACGGGTCGGACTACCTCTACTTCTACGCCCTGAGCTTCGCCGACGGTGTCATGGTCGGGGGCTACGAGGACCGCTACACGACAGAGAACGTCTACTGGTTCGGGTGGGGCGACGGAGTCGCGGCCCGGATGGGGACGACACCCGGCTGGCTCGACGAACCCGGACTCGTTCCGCCGGAGAGCTTCCGCGACACCCTCAGGTTCGAGGAGGACGTCTTCTACGACTCGACGCCTCCGACCGACGTCGTGGACTACTACCACTGGACGTTCTACGCGGAGGACGACGACGAGTACCGGCTCCCGTTCTCGATCCACGACATAGACCCGACGACGGGGGTCTACCTGCGAGCGCGCTACCAGGGAATCACAACGGGGTCACACCGCCTCGATTTCTCGATCAAGGACGGGACCGGCGCCGAGCACTACGTGGACGACTTCCAGTTCAGCGGTATTTCCTACTCGATGGACGAGGACGTCTACGCGAGCCCGACCTCGCCGATCCCGGCGTCGTACTTCACCGACGGCGCCAACTCGCTTCTCGCCGAGGGCTCGGATGGTCCGGGTGGCTGGTCGGGTGCGAACCTCGACTGGTTCGAGCTCGACTACCTCCGTCGCTACCTGGCGGTCGACGGTCGCCTGGCCTGCACGAGCGGGGGAGAGGCCGGCGTGAGCCAGTTCGAGGTCGGAGGGTTCGAAGGCGACGCGATCCGGCTCTTCGACGTGACCGATCCGTGGAGCCCATTCGAACTCGTTCTCGACGAGGCGAACGTGGAGCCTGAGGGCGGCGGGTACCGGCTTGCCTTCCAGGCCGACGTCGCGGGCTTCGCCCGGTACGAAGCGCTTCAGGACGGGGGAGCGCTCGAGGTCCTCGACATAGAGAGGCGCGAGCCCGCCAACCTCTTCGCGAGCGAGGCCGACCTCATCATCGTCTCGTACGACGGTCACTACAACGGGGTGGAGCCTCTCGTCGCGTTCCGGGAGTCCCAGGGATACGTCGTTGCGAGCACGAGACTTCAGGAGGTCTACGACGAATTCAACGGAGGTCTCCCATCGCACGAGGCCATCCGCAACTTCTTCGAATACGCGATGGGCGAGTGGGACCGGCAGCCGCAGTGGTGTCTCCTCGTGGGCGACGCGAGCGAGGACACAAGGCAGCTCGTGGATTCGAGCTCTCCGAACTACCTGCCGACCTACCTCTTCATGAGGTCGCCCACGAGCGAGCCGAAGCTACGAGCGAGCGACCAGTGGTTCATTTCCTTCGGCGACGGACCGCTCTTCCTCCCGCAGATGATGATCGGCCGGCTTCCGGTCGGACCCTCGAGCCAGCTCGAGAACCTCGTCGAGAAGATCATCGCGTATGAGGACTACGCGCCCGACGATTACTGGAGGAACGACGTCTACTTCCTCGCCGACGACGCGTGGTCGTACCGGTCGATCGGGTCGGATTACGTCCGCTACACGTCGGAGAACCGCTTCGCCACCGTGAGCCTCGAGCTCGGCGAGATGGTCGACGCGAACCCGGCGGGAATCGACACCACGCACTTCCTCCTCAATCGGTACACCGACCCGTTCCACGGCAACACGACGTCCGGCGACTTCATCTACGCGTTCGAGACGGCGAACTACGTGCGGGACACCGCCACTCCCGTCATGTTCGATCAGCTCTCGAACGGCACCAACATCGTCAACTTCGAGGGCCACGGGAACAGGACCCAGATGACGCATGAGCAGCTCATCCTCGCGACGTCGTTCACGAACGACATCTCGAGGTTCAACAACACGGGCAGACCGTTCATCTTCTTCGGATGGTCCTGCGAGCTCTCGCGGTTCTACGACTCCCACGAGGGAACCAGCGTCGACTGCATCGTGGAGCAGATGCTCTTCACGCCCGGCGGGCGGGGCGCGATCGGCACGTTCGCGTGCTCGAGCATCGCGTATCTCGGTCCGAATGCGACCTACAACGAGAAGGTCTTCGAGGCCTTCTTCGTCGACCCGACGCCTGAGGGCTCACCGGAGGACAACCCGTGGCCCCGCTGGTCCATGGGTGGTGTCGTCACGAAGGGGACCGTCAAGCTCATCACCGGGCAAGGGTCGTCGACCGAGGATCGGACGTACATTCTCCTGGGCGACCCGATGACGCACGTCGAGATGAGCCCGCCCACGGTTCAGGTCACCATCGACGGGGAACCGTTCGTGAGCGGGGACTTCCTCCAGGCGACCGACGAAGGCGAGATCGTGACCATTCTCGCCAACCTCATCGACGAGGTGGAGATCGACCCGGCGAGCGTCTCGATCGTCGAGACCGACCTCGGTCCCGTCGATCCGGAGGACTACACCTTCGAGTCCGTCACGGACCCGAACTCGGCGCAGAGCAGGTGGTACCGCCTCCTCTATCAGACGGAGATCAGGAACTGGGCTTACGACATCGTGATCGCGGCGACCGACGTGAACGGACAGACCACGTCGTTCGTGATTCACGTCTCGGAGGGTCAGGACATCACCATCCGTGACGTCGCGAACCACCCGAATCCGTTCGAGCGGTCGACGAAGATCATCTACCTCCTGAACCAGGACGGCGCCGAGGTCAGGATCAGCATCTACACGATCGGAGGGCGCCTCGTCAGGACGTTCAGGCACGCGCCGAACGACCTCAACTACAACGAGGTCGAGTGGGACGGCGAGGACGCCGACGGTGACATGGTCGCCAATGGGCTCTACCTCTATATCATAGAGGCGCGCGGGGCCGACGGATCGAGCTACGCGACGCCCGTCGGCAGAATGGTGAAGATGAACTAGCGTGGCGCCGCGACGGGGCGGCCCCCGTCCGACCACCACGGAAGGAGCTCCGGCCTGGGAGTGCGTGACGCTCTGAGAGCGACCGGCATCGAGACCGTCGAGCGCGCGGGCAGGGTGATCGCCCTGCCCGTAGATGCGCCTGAGACCTCCGCGCTCGTCAGCTGGGCGCGGGAGTCCGGCACGGTCGTCGTTCCTCACTACGCATCGCCGCACGCTGTGGATTCGCGGGCGAGCGGGCCGGGGAGCGGCGGGCCTCTCGTCTTCGTGTCGACCGAGAACATCGAGGCCGTCGCGGAGGTCGCCCCTGAGGATCTCATGGCGGTGGCAGGGGCGGGAATCAGTGTCGGCGCGCTCGAGCACCGTCTGGCAGACGAAGGTCTCTTCTGGCCCGGGTCCGAGACGGCCGGGTCCGACGAGCTCGTCGGCGACATCGTCGCGACCGCCCCGGGCAACTGGGCGATGACCGGTAGCATGCTCCGCAGGTACCTCCTCGCGATGGAGGTCGTCCTCGCCGACGGCGGCACTCTCGCTGCGGGCGCGCGAACGGTCAAGTCGGTCACGGGCTACGATCTCCGCGAGCTCTTCGTCGGTTCGCGCGGGACGCTCGGGATCATCGTCTCGCTCACGCTGCGGCTCGAGTCGCTCAGGAACCGCGAGAGCGTTCTCGAGCGCTACCGCGGCGACTTCGCAGGGCTGGACAGACCCGGCACGGAGGGCGGCATTCCGGGCGGAGCCGCGCTGATCCTCTCTCGTCTCAAGGCAGAGTTCGATCCCGACTGTGTCTTCCCTCCGATCGAGACGGTCTGGGCGTCCGGAGGTGTCGGCACCGGAGGACGCGACTGACGTGAACGGGCCAGGCAGGGAACTCGAGATCCGCAGGGAGTACGCGGAGCAGTGCCGAAGCTGCGGCAACTGCCGGTCTGTCTGTCCGATCTTTGCGGAGATCTGCACGGAGGACGCCGTGGCCCGCGGCAAGATCTCCCTCATCAGGGCGGTCCTCGACGCCGAGCTCGACCTCACGGCGATCTTCGACGAGAAGATCCAGCTCTGTCTGAACTGCAAGGCCTGCCGCGACGCGTGTCCCAACAGCGTCCCGGTGGACGAGCTCATTCTCGCTTCGAGGAGCGGGCTCGTGCAAGCCGGCCGGCTCCCGTTCGTCAAGAGAGTCATCCTGAGACAGCTCCTCCGCCGCGGACGGCTCCTTCCGCCGATGTGTCGGTGCGCCTCGTTCTTCCAGCGCGTGGTTCTCAGGGGCTTTCCCCGCGAGAGCGCCCTCCGGCAGCTCCTGCCCGTTATGGGCATCGAGCGAGGGCGCGTTCTCCCGGAGTTCGCAGCGCGGGCGTTTCTCGCGGACGCTCCCGAAGTCGTCCAGCCCGCACCCGGTGCGGAACAGATCGGCGATACGGCCCCCGTTTCCCCGAACGCAGACCGTGAAACCGTCGCGCGCGCCGCAAGGAGCGCGGTCTTCTTCGTCGGGTGCGCGACGAACCTCCTCTATCCAGGGACGGCTCGCGCGATCGTCGACGCGCTCGGGCGCAGCGGGGTCGCCGTACATGTGCCGCGGCGTCAGGGATGTTGCGGAACGCCGGTGATCGAGGCCGGCGATTTCGTCACCGCACGGGCGATCGCCGCGGAGAATGTGGCCATGCTCCGCGGTTCGGGGGCGGACGTCGTCGTCACCGGCTGCGCGTCGTGTGGGTTCACGTTCAAGAAGAAGTACGTCGAGCTGCTTGGCATCGAAGGAGGGACCGGGATGCCGGTCTTCGACTTCGCGGAGTTTCTCGCACACCGCGGCGTGCCGGCAGTCCCTGCCGGCGGTGAGAGGACCGCGGCGTCGAAGGTGCGCGTGACCTACCACGAGCCGTGTCAACTCTCGCGAGGACAGGGTATCACGGAGGAACCGCGTAGCGTTCTGCGGTCGCTGACCTGGATCGAGTTCGTGGAGATGCGCGACTCGGACCGGTGCTGCGGGGGCGGGGGGACGTTCAGCCTCACGAACTACGATCTGGCCTCGGCCATCGGACGGCGGAAGGCCGACGCGATCCGCGAGGCAGGAGTCGACATCGTCGTCACGGAGTGCCCCTCGTGCGTCATGCAGTTGAGGGACGTCGCGGCGCAGGCGGGGCTCGACGTCGCGGTGCTCGCCATCGCCGACCTCGTGGCGATGGGGTACGACGGGGCCGAGGTGCGTGCGGAGTTGCCCGCGGGCACGGGTCCTGCAACGGCACTGTCAGGGGCCTGAGACGCCCTTCCGGGCGCCTCGGGAGGTGATTCGGTTTGACACCGCCCCCGGCCGTTGCTAGAATGAAGCTCCACGGAGGCGCGGTATCCCGGTGAGTCGGTGCCCG
>JALGVN010000345.1 GCA_025774645.1 bacterium | reverse complement strand
CAAATATCCAAAGGGGGCGTCCCGAGGACGCTCCCGACGGGTGGTTCGTCCCTAAGTGAATAGCACAGCGCGAATAGCGCCGTCAAGCCATTTCTGGGGACCTCAGGCCCCGGAACGGCTCCTCTGCCTCCCGTGGTCACACTCGCGCCGGATGGGGCACTCGGGACAGCGTGGCTCCCGGGGTTTGCAGACCGCCCTCCCCAAGCGAATGAGATTCACGTGAAGCGAGAGCGAACGGCGGGACGGAGCGAACGGCTGGAGAGCTTCGTAGGTCGCGTCGCGCGTCTTCGGGTGCCCGAAGACACCGAGCCTCCCGACGACCCTGTGGACGTGGGTGTCGACGGGCACCACCTCCCGGCCGAGATCGAAGAGCGCCACACAGGCGGCCGTCTTCGTGCCTACCCCGTTGAATCCCTGCAGGTACTCGATGACCTCTCCGGTCGGCATCTCCCGAAGGAACCCGAGGTCGAGCCCGCCCGTCTCGTCCCTGATCGCGCGCAGGATTGCCTTGATGCGCCGCGCCTTGATCTTCGCGAGCCCTCCGGGACGGATCGCGGCCTCGATCGAGTGCACGTTGGCGCTCTCGACCTCCCTCCAGCCCCGAAACCGCTCACGGAGGAGGTCGTACGCCCTGCCGGAGTTCACGTCGCTGGTGTTCTGGGAGAGGATCGTCGCAACGAGGCTCCCGACCAGGTCGGGATCGGGACGTCGCCTCGGCCTTCCAAACTCGCGTTCGAGGAGCCGGGTGATCCGCTCGACGCGCGCCCCGGTCCCTGCGCCCCCAGCGTCACGCGCCGCTCGCGGCATTCCCCGCCCCTCTCACGAGGTCGTACACGAGCAGACTCACGGTCGGGACAGGAGGCATCCCCCTGCGGATGTCGATGTCGGCGCGGTAGAATCGCTCGACGCCTGCCGCGTACTCCCTGGAGCTCCGGGCCCGCGCGAGCTCGCCCACGTCAGGCACCCCCGAGAGAAGCCCGGGCTGTCGCCCGCCGCCGTAGCCGCCCCCGCCTCTCCCCCCGCTCCGGGCGATCCACAGCGAGACCCAGAGCCCGTGCAGTTGAGAGACGAGCTGCGCCGGCTCCACACCACCGTCGACGAGTTCCTCGAGGAGCGCGAGGGCGTCGCCCGCGTTCCGGGCGGCGATCGCCACCGCGAGGTCCCTCAGCGTCGAGGCGCGAGCGCCGACGGCCTGCTCGACGTCGCCGAGTGTGATCGTGGCTCTCTCCTCGACGAAGCACGCGAGCTTGTCGAGCTCGTTCGCGATCCGATTGAGTCCGCCCTCGGTCCAGTCGACGAGCGCACCGAGCGCCTCCTGCTCGAGCGTCTTGCCCCTCTCCTTCGCCATCCGCCGCACGAGCTCGAGGAGGACTTCCGGTCCCGGCCGCGCGCACTCGACGACGGCCGCCGTCGACAGGATCGTCCTCTCGAACTTGTTCTTCCCGGAGAGACGGTCGAAGCTCACGAGCGCCAGGCACGAGCTCTCGACGGGCTTCGCCGCATACTCGAGGAGCTTCGTGCGCTGCGAGGGGTTCATGCTCTCGAACTCGTGCCGCTTGGGCGACGACGGTGTCGGCGGTCGCCTCCCGTCCGGCGAGGCTCACGAAGTCGAAGGCCTCGCTCCCGGGAGTAAGCACGTGCTTCTTCAGAAGCTCGACCCCGAGCCGCGCAAGGTACGGCTCCTCGCCGTGAAGGACGAGGAGTGGCGGGACGGAGTCGTTCCGGAGTGCCTGCTGGAATTCGGCGAAGGTCATGGTCTGGATGTCGCTACAGGTCTGGATTCGGATTCGGCTGCGGGGCCGGCCTCGCGCCGGCGACTCACCACCCCTGCACCGTCTTGCTGAGAACGTCCTGGGACAGGTTCACGATCGCCGCCAGCCTCGCTTCGACCTCGGTCGAGAGCTCTCCGGTGTCCGGGTCGACGTTGTAGACGGCCCACCCCTCGACGTCGCCCTCCCACTCCGTCTCCTTGCTCCTGAGGTTCGCGTAGGACAACCTGGCGATCACGCGCACCTTGTACTCCTTTGGATTCCCCTGGGCGTCGTACGAGACCACCGGGCGTTCGTAGTTGATGACCGCCCCCCTGACGACGGAGTCGGCCTCCTCCTCCCCCACGACGCGCAGCGTGCCGTCGTTCTGAAACTGGCGGATGATCGCGTCGGTCACGTCCTGCTCGAGACCGAAGTCGAGAGTCTGATTCTCGAGGATCGGGACGGCCACCGTCGAGACGTCCGCCCTCCTGACCGATGACGAGAAACTGTAGCTGGAACAGCCACACGCGCACACAACCATGGCGCACGCTACGGCTCCGAACAGGACGGACGTCCTCATTGCGTCTTGCCTCTGAGTCTCTTGCGGAGTGTGTTCCTGCTGATGCCGAGCAGCTTCGCGGCCTGGACCTGGTTGCCGCCCGACCTCTCGAGCGCTTCCTCGGCGAGCACCCTCTCGACCTCGGTGACGATCGCCTCGTCGATGTCGGCGGCGCCCGAGGTCGCGTGCTTCCGGAAAGCGCTCCGGACGCTCGCAGCGAGGTCTCCCGTCAGCGGCGCGCCCGGCTCTTCCCACTCGCGGCCCTCGGCCTGGAAGATGTCGAAGTCCTCGGGGGCGAGAACTCCGGTGCGGTTCAGGGCGACCGCCCGCTGGAGGGCGTGCTCGAGCTCGCGGACGTTGCCGGGCCACGGGTACTCGTTCAGGAGATCGACGACGTCCGGCGACATCCCGTCGATGTCCCTCTGCATGTCGGAATTGGCCCGCTCGAGGAAGTGCTCGGCAAGGAACTGGATGTCGGGCTTCCTGTCTCTCAGCGGCGGGATGAAGACCGAGACGACCTTGAGACGATAGAAGAGGTCGACCCGGAACTGCCCCTCCTTCATGAGCTGGACCAGGCTCCTGTCGGTCGCCGCGATGACGCGGACGTCGACGCGTGCCTTCGACCTCGCCTTCGGGCGCTCGAACTCGCCGTTCTCGAGCACTGAGAGGATGCGGCCCTGTGTGGGAAGGCTCGCCTGGTCGATCTGGTCGACGAAGATCGTCCCGTTGTTCCCCTGCTCGAACCGCCCCGGGCCAAACTCCCCTCCGCCGGACGACCACCCGAAGAGCTCCGCGTCGAGCGCGTCGCCGGGAAGCACCGAGCAGTTGACGGCGAGGAACGGCCGGTCCCGCCTGTCGCTGTTGTAGTGGATGGCGCGGGCGATGAGCTCCTTGCCCGTTCCGGCCTCGCCCTGAATGAGGACCGCGGCGCCGGTCGCGGCGAGCTGGCCGATCAGCTTGTGGATCTCGACCATCTCGGGCGTCCTGCCCACGATGGCGCCGAGATCGTCCACGTCGCCGGGGCCGGGTGAGCCGATCGTGCGGATGACCCGGCCGTCCGAGGAGAGGGCGCGCCTCGCGGCGTCCTCGAGGCCGCCCGGCAGCGTCTCGCGCGGGAGGTAGTCGTAGGCGCCCTCCCGCATCGATTCGATGGCTCCCTGGCTGCTCGTCGTCTCCGCGACGACGACGATCGGCAGGCGCCGCTCGATCTCCTTGATCGCGCGGAGCATCTCGATCGCCTTCGCCTCCTCGATGCCGTGTTCGAGCACGACGAGATCCGGCTTCGCCTCCCCGAGCGCATCGAGAAACTCCCCGGGGTCCGACCAGACGTCGACGCGGTACGCCAGCGACGGCAGGGCACGGACGAGTTCCCTCGCCTCATCCTTGCTCCTGTCGAGGAT
>JALGVN010000344.1 GCA_025774645.1 bacterium | reverse complement strand
TCTCGCGGATCTTCCGGTTCTCCGGGAGGTAGGTCTACCGGCGGCGGTGGCTAACGCCGTGTCCGAGGTCAAGGAGTCTGCGGCATGGGTCGGGGAGCAGACAGGAGGTAACGGAGCCGTGCGGGAGTTCATCGAGGCCCTCCTGGTGGCAAGAGGCGAATGGAAAGTCTTAGTGGAAGAATACGTCGCGGAGTGCGTCGAGCATTGGAGGACGGAGACGGGTGACTGACAGGACCGCAGGCGTGGAAGCAAATTCGCGGATCATCGAGCGAGGGAGGGAGGTCCTTCGCATCGAGAGTGAAAGCGTGGCCTCACTCGCGGAGCGCCTGGACACTACGTTCGCCGAGGCGGTTCGGCTGATCGACTCCATCTCTGGCCGCGTCGTCGTTACCGGGATCGGTAAGTCGGGGAACGTGGCCCGGAAGCTCGCGTCCACGTTCTCTTCTACCGGTACGCCGGCCATCTTCCTCCATCCCGTCGAAGCGGCCCACGGAGATGTGGGCGTGTTGGTTGCTGGAGACCTCGTACTGGCCATTTCCAAGAGCGGTGAATCCGAAGAGCTCGAGAGCCTGATGCCGGTAATCGGCCGATTGGGGATTTCGGTCGTCGCTCTGACATCCGAAACCGGTTCGAGCCTGGCCCGTCGCGCGGACCTGGTGCTCGATGTCAGTGTCGAGATTGAGGCGTGCCCACACGACCTTGCGCCCACCGCGAGCACCACCGCCACGCTAGCGATGGGAGATGCTCTCGCGATGGCTCTGTCCGAGGTCCGGGGATTCGGGCCCGAGGACTTCGCGCGGCTGCACCCCGGCGGCGACCTGGGACGACGCCTGACGTGGACGGTGCGTGACGTCATGATCACAGATGAGGACAGGGTGCCGCGCCTGGAGCCCGATCGCGATCTGGCGGCTGCGATGCACGAGATAGCGCACAGACAGGGTACCGTGCCGATCGTGAATGCCGACGCGCGCGTGGTCGGCGTCATCACGGCGGGAGATCTCACCCGGTACGCCGACGCCCATCCCGATTTTCTGGGTCATCTCGTGGACAGAGCCATGAACACAAGTCCAAAGACGATCGAGCCGGAGGCGATGGCGACGGACGCGCTGGCGCGGATGCAGGAGCACGGCATCATGGCCATGCCCGTGGTCGACCCGGAACACCGCTTGTTGGGCATGCTCCACCTGCATGATCTGCTGAAGGCGAGGCTGGCGTGATGGGACGGTCGTCCGTCGTCCTGGCGCTTCTACTCCTGGCCGCGCCGGCCCTGACCGGATGCCGTGAGGAATCCGAACGAGAGCTTGCCTCGGAGACCCTTCTGGGTCGGGAGGCCGATCAGGTGCTGGTCGGAGTGGAGATGAACCTGACGCGCGACGGGGTGCGACGGGGGGTGCTCGTGGCGGACACAGCCTTCAGCTTCCAGGAGGAAGGTCGCCTCGAGTTGCGCAATCTGGTTCTTACGTTCTTCGGGGAGACGGGCACCGAGCAGGGCGTTCTGACGGGCCGGGAAGGTGAGTACGACTTCGAGACGGGCGACGTGGAGGTGAGGGGCTCGGTCGAGGTCACGGAGGCCGTCGGAGCCAAGCGTCTGGTGACGGAGCGTCTGCGCTACCTGGCGGCCCCAGACTCGCTGTATGGTGACACGGCGTTCGTGTTGTATCGCCCCGGCCTCGAGATGAGGGGCGATAGCTTCGTCAGCGATGCTCAGCTAGACAACGTGCAGAGCCTGAACCCGAGCTTCGTTTCGGAGGGCGATGCGAGCGCGGTTCAGGGTGACTCGCCGCAATGATGAACGGTTCCCGTGCAACGGCGCTGTCCACTCGCAGGAGCTTCCTCCGTGTCGTGGGCCTGTCGATTCTCCTGGCCCTCTGCCCCAACTCATCGAACGCCCAGGGGGCGCCGAGCTGTCAGCTTCGTGTCACCGTCATGGCGGAGGCCGGCTCGGACGCGGAACCGCGAAGCAACATGCTGGCCATTCCAGGCGCCGAGGGCCGGTACGCGATGCACCTGGGTGGAGGTCTGGTGATCGGCCGCTGCGGTGACGCCACCATGACGGGGGACAGCGCCGTCCATCTCGAGCATCTTGCCGAAGCCCTCATGGTGGGATCCGTACGCTACCGGGACACGACGCGCGTCCTGGACGCCGAACGCGTGACTTACTAC
>JALGVN010000343.1 GCA_025774645.1 bacterium | reverse complement strand
GTCAGGATCCGGGGTCCGTACGAGGACTCCGGGCCGCGGTCGGACAGCGAAGAGGCGAAGGCGGAGACGACCGAACCGGAACCCGAGTGACGAAACGGGGGTAGGCATGAAGAGGATCCTGATCGTTCTGCTTGTGACCGCGGCGTGCGCGGGCGGCGCGGTCGCTCACTGCGAGATCCCGTGCGGCATCTACGACGACGACGCGCGGCTCGCCGAGAACGGGGAGCACATCACCACGATCGAGAAGTCGATGAACATGATCGGGACGCTCTCCGCAGCCTCCGAGATCGACCAGAACCAGCTCGTGCGCTGGATCGGGAACAAAGAGCAGCACGCGGAGGCGATCCAGCACGTGGTGTGGCAGTACTTCATGACGCAGCGCGTGAAGCCGGTCGACCCCGGCTCGGACGGCCACGCGGCGTACGTGAAGAAGGTCGCACTTCTGCACGGGATCCTCGTGCACGCGATGAAGGCGAAGCAGTCGACCGATCCCGAGGCGGTGGTGCGTCTGCGCGAACTGCTCGCCGCGTTCTCGGTGGCGTACGCCGTGCACTAGGCGGGGGAACGCAGGCTTCCAGGAGGCGGAAGATGTCGGAGGCGCTCAAGAGGCTCGTCGCCGACGAGGCGGCACGGACGATCGAGAGCGGACAGCGCGTGGGGCTCGGGTCCGGGTCGACCGCGGCGCTCTTCATCATGGTGCTCGGCAAGCGGATCGCGAGTGGGGCGATCGCCGACGTCGTCGGGGTTCCAACGTCGTCCGCGGCGAGGGAGCTGGCCTGGATGCACAGCGTTCCCGTCGTGACGCTCGAGGAGTGTCCTCGTCTCGACGTTACCGTCGACGGAGCGGACGAGATCGATCCGTGGCTCGACATGATCAAGGGGCGCGGCGGCGCGCTCCTGCGTGAGAAGATCGTCGCCGCAGCCAGCGAGCGCTTCATCGTGATCGCGGACGAGAGCAAGCTCGTGTCGAAGCTGGGAGACGGCGCGCCGGTCCCGGTGGAAGTACTGCCGTACGGCTCGAGACCGACGGCGGAGCGGATTGCGGCGATAGGGGCCGAGGTGGTGCTGCGTAAGACGCGCGACGCCCCGTTCGTCACGGACCAGGGGAACTGGATCCTCGATTGTCGTTTCGAGCAGATCGACGACACGTGGGACCTCGCGTGCGAGCTCGACTCGATCGCAGGCGCCCTCGCGCACGGACTCTTCGTGGGAATGACCGACGCGGTCATGGTCGGCAGGAGTGAAGGCGTGGAGACGCTGAGCGGACGGGGGAGGAGAAGGTGACGCCTGACACAGCCGGCCGCGAGACCCCTCGCGGAGCCGCGCAACGGAGGCTCCAGTGAGGAAAAAGGATCAGTCGAAGGGCATCTTCTGCATCGAGGGGCTCTGGTCCCAGGATCTGCGCATCAGCTCGTCGGTCGTGCCGTTTCTGAATCTCCTGAACCTCAACGCGCCGCTCGAGTACATCCACATGGACTGCGCGACGGCACAGGAGTTCGAGTTCTATCTCCGGAAGTGGATGCAGAAGCGCTACGAGCGCTACCCGATCCTCTACCTCGCGAGCCACGGGTACGCGAGCGGTGTTGAGCTCGGGAAGGACCGGTACTCGATCGATGCCCTCGGAGAGCTGCTCGAGGGGAAGTGCGTCAACCGCCTGATCATGTTCTCCGCGTGCAGCACACTCGGGATCGACAAGCGTGTCCTCAAAAGCTTCCTGAGGAAGACCGACGCCCTCGCGGTCTGCGGCTACCGGACGGACGTGGACTGGATGCGCTCGACGGCGTTTGAGCTGCTCCTTCTCTCGCACATCCAGAACAACGAGTTCTCGGGGAGGGGGATCGAGGCGATCGCCGCCGAGGCGAACGCTATCGCGAAAAGTTTCAGGGACCTCGAGTTCGTGATGGTCACAGTGAAGGACCTCGAGCCTACGGTGAAATAGCGCCGGCCCGAGTTCGATCGGGACCCAACGCGCCCGGCGGGCCGGTAAGGCGGGGTTCGGGGCCACGCCGGAGGCCATCGCGTCGCCGGACCTGGAGGTGCCGGACCTGGCCTCGCTCGTCGACCCCGCGGGGCTCGGGGGCGTATCGTGATGCGGAAGAAGCAGTTGCGAGCGCGGATAGACCATGAGAGGAGATGTCCACTTTGGTGTTGAGCTCGTTTCGCGGGAGAGGGG
>JALGVN010000342.1 GCA_025774645.1 bacterium | reverse complement strand
CGGCGCGGAGGACGATGATGACGGCGGCTCGAACCGTGGAGCCGTGTGGATTCTCTTCCTCAACGACGACGGAACCGTGAGGGAGGCCCAGAAGATCAGCGACACCGAAGGCAACTTCGACGGAATCCTGGACAACTCTGACCACTTCGGCATCGCGTTGGCTGCGCTCGGCGATCTTGACGGTGACGGGTTTGAGGACCTGGCCGTCACCGCAGACGGCGATGATGACGGGGGGAACAGCCGTGGAGCGGTGTGGATCCTCTTCCTCAACATCAACGGAACCGTGAACCACGAGCAGAAGATCAGCAGCACCGAGGGTGACTTCGTCGGGCCCCTCAGCAACTACGACACCTTTGGCCGTTCGGCTGTGTGCGTGCCCGATCTGAACAGCGACGGTGTGCCTGATCTAGTGGTGGGCGCCCAGTACGATGACGACGGAGGCGGCAACCGCGGAGCGGTGTGGGTTCTCTTCCTCCACCCGACTACCGGTGCCGTGGTGGGCCACCAGAAGATTAGTCACTCGGAGGGGGGCTTCGGAGGGCCCTTGAGCGATGACGATGCCTTCGGCAGTTCGGTTGCGCTCCTGGACGATCTGGACGACAACGGGTTTGCTGAGATCGCCGTTGGCGCACAAGCCGACAGTGACGGCGGTTCCAACCGTGGAGCGATGTGGATCCTCTTCATGAACGCCGGCGGAACCGTGAGCTCCCAACAGAAGATCAGCGACACAGACGGTGGTTTCACCGGAATTCTGCTCGACAACGACTACTTCGGCTACTCGGCAGCGGGCGTGGACGATCTGGACGGCGACGACATCTCGGACCTCGTGGTGGGCGCTTTCCGCGATGACGACGGAGGTACAAGCCGCGGAGCCGTGTGGGTGCTGCTCCTGAACAGCGACGGAAGAGTGGACTCCCATCAGCTGATCAGCAGCACTGCAGGTGGCTTCGAGGGACCGCTGGAGAACTACGATGAGTTCGGCACCTCGGTCGCTCACCTGGGAGACTACGATGGCGATGGCGTGAGTGACATCGTCGTCGGGGCACCCGGTGATGATGACGGGGGCTCCGGGCGCGGCGCGGTCTGGCTGCTGTCCTTGGACGGGGAGGCAGGAAGCGCCCCGGTGTGCGACGTCTCCCCATCGAGTATCGATTTCGGAACCGTCGCAGTCGGGAGCTATCTGGACGCCACCTTCACGATCACGAACACCGGCGGTGGGGAGCTCACGGGCGACGTCGGCGAAACCTGCGATGGCTACACCATCACCGAGGGCACTGGGTCGTACATCCTCCCCGCAGGCGAGGAACTGGCAGTAACGGTGCGCTTCGAGCCACCGGACAACACCACGTACGAGTGCACGATCGAGACGGGCAGTGAGCTCTGCGTCGATGTCGCTCTAACAGGCCAAGGAGAGGGCGGGACTGGGTGCGATGTCTCTCCAACGAGCATCGATTTCGGAACCGTCTCCGTTGAAGACTATCAGGACGAGACGTTCACGATTACGAACGTGGGGACCGGAGAGCTCACGGGCAACGTCAGCGAGTCCTGCGATGCCTACACCATCACTTCTGGCGCGGGGGCATACATCCTCACGGCCGGCCAGGAACTGGTAGTAACGGTGCGCTTCGAGCCGCCGGACAACATCACGTACGAGTGTACGGTCGAGACGGGCTCCGCATCCTGCCTCGATGTCTCTCTGACAGGACTCGGTCAAGGGGGCCCGGGCAACGTTCTTCTGCACCAGAAGATCAGTGCCACCGAAGGGGACTTCACCGGGCCGCTCGAATGGGGGGACCAGTTCGGAAACGCGCTCGCCTCCCTGGGCGACTTCGACGGCGACGGCGTGCCGGACGTCGTCGTGGGCGAGGCCCGGGATGACGATGGCGGGACCCTGCGCGGCGCGGTCTGGGTTCTGCTGATGAACGACGTCGGGACGGTGAAGTCCCAGCAGAAGATCAGTGACACCGAGGGGAGCTTCGATCCGGAGCTCGAGAACTACGACTCGTTCGGCGCCGCCGTGTCTTCGATCGGGGACTTCGACGGGGACGGCGTGCGCGACCTTGCAGTCGGTGCTCCCGGGGACAGCGGGGCCGCAGGCGGCAACGGCGCCGTCTATCTGCTGTTCCTCGAGTCGAACGGCACCGTCAGGTCAACCAAGAGGATCGGCGAGCGGGCTCTGGGGGACA
>JALGVN010000341.1 GCA_025774645.1 bacterium | reverse complement strand
GAAGATCCGCCGGCCGATCACGACCTCGGCGTAGTCCGTCGGGAGATAGCCCTCCGTGTTGTCGATCGAGAGCGTCACCTCCGCCATGCCGAGGCGTCGCCGCTTCTGCGTGCCGTTGAAGATGACGTCCGCCATGCTCGACCCACGGAGTTCCGAGGGGCTCTGCTCACCCAGGACCCAGCGAATGGCGTCGGCCACGTTCGTCTTGCCGCAGCCGTTGGGTCCCACGACACACGTAATCCCCGGACCGAACTCCAGGGAGAGCTTGTGGGCGAACGATTTGAACCCGAAGATCTCGAGCTTCTTAAGGTGCACCCGACCTCCTCACTCGTTCACAGACACCCTTTGAACCCAGGCACCTTCGTAGCCGAGTTCTTTGACCCTGTCAAGAACTTCTCGCGCGGCGGAGAAACTCGGATACCCGCCCGCGACCGCCACGCGGTGCCAGACGCCCCGGTCCGGGACCTCGGCGCTCATGACGACCGCTTCGTACCCCCGCGCCTCGAGCTCGCCGCCCTCCATCCGAGCTGCGACCTCGTGTTTGTGGGAGCTCACGAAGACGAAGTACGGTCCCCCGGGTCCTCGAACCAGACCGTCCGCCGTCACGGACTCGGCCGACGTGGCCGCGCCGGGGAGTTCCTCGATCCCCCGGGGCTGCTCGGGCGGCTGCTCGGCGGGCCGCTCATCGCGTTCCTCCGCGGGGACGTTGCCCTCCGCATGAGCCGGCGCCACGCCGGCCTCGCCGGAGCCAGGAACGCTCTCTTGCTCATCCTCCGGCGTCGAGACGCTCCCGCCTTCAGCCTCTATCTCCTCTGTGTCGCCTGCAGGGGGCCCGGGACTCGCGGGGCCGGAAGCGACGATCTCCTGGCCTTCCTCGGGCTGGACCTCGCCCGTGCCCGTGCTCGTCCTCCACCAGATGAGCGCTGCGACCGGCACGAGCGCCAGGAGGAGCACCATGAGGATGACGGACGCCGGCCTGCGACGGCCGCGCCGCTCGGCCGAGAGGACGACCGGTGTGGGATGGGGCGGCATCCGGCGGCGTTCCCCTTCATCCGAGGCAAACCCGAGTTCGCGGTCGTGCTCCGTCTCGAGATCGTCGTCCACCTCGTCGACGCCGCTTCCCGTCGGCTCCTCGTCGGCCGGGGGCCAGGAAGGCGCGGGGGCGACTCCGGCACGCTCCTCGGGTTCCTCGTGAGGCGGCTCGTGCGGCGGCTCGCGCGGCGGCTCGTGCGGCGGCTCAAGGAGCGACTCGGCCGGAGCGGGCTCCTCTTCTACCTCCTTCGCCCCGAAGTCCCCGCCGGAGGCGGGCGCGATTGCCGCTTCGGGAGCTCCGGTCGTCTCCTCCCCAGCGGGCGTCTCGATCCCCTCCGCGGGCCGCGTACCATCCGACACGATCAGCGCCACCCGATGCGGGGGTTCCTCGGTGCCGGCCGCCGCGATGGCGCGCCCGATGAGCTCGACCTCGCGCTCGGTCCGCCCCGCGGCCACGACGGCGGAGAACGCCGGCAGGGCCGCGTCGACGTGCGCCGAGTCGAGCGCGACGATGACGAGCCCGTCGTCGTCGAACGCGCGCAGGGTCCGGGCGAAATTCTCGGATTCGAAGACGGCCCGCGCCGAGACCGGGTAGGACCCGGCGGTCACCAGTCGGATGCCCGATGCCAGGGTCCGGCGCGCCACCGCGCGCGGGGAGACGCCGAAGACGACCGCGTCGACGAGCCCCTCGTCCCCGTCCTCCATGAGGGCCTTGCCGATGACCGGAGAGGAGATGCTCGCGTCCACGAGCGTGACGCGTCGTCCGCCGTCGCCCAGCCAGACCGCGGCGTCGCGCGCCAAGGCCGCCGCGAGAAGCGGTTCCGCCGCTGCCACGCCGATCACTCCGCTGCCTTCGACCTTCATCGCCTGCTCGAGTGACGCCATCCAATCGTACAACAGCTCTCCGACGACCGGGCGGACGAGCACCGGCTCCTCCACGGGGTGTCTGAGAACGACCGCAGCTCCTGCGTCGAAGAGCTGCGTCTCCACCAGGCGGCGCGCCCCGGCGTCATCGCCGGCCGAGGCGAAGGTTCCTCGATACGCCATGTCGCTCATTGTTCCTCGAAAGCCTCCACCAGAGCCGCGAGCAGAGACTCCTCCTCAGAGGCGTCTACCGTGCGGAGGTCAAGGACGATTCCGTCTTCCCTGGTCAGGACGAT
>JALGVN010000111.1 GCA_025774645.1 bacterium | reverse complement strand
CGCATCCGGGAACTGGCACTCCGCGCCGGCCGTGATCGCCCAGCCGCCAGCCTCGACGTCACCGAAGTCGAGACCGGGAAGGAGATTCGTCTGAGCAAGCTTGAACCCGCTGAACGTGCGCTCGAACAGGAAGGCGGCGCCGAGCGCTCCTCCGCCCGGCCCGAAGTCCTTCGCGACGACATACACGTCGATCGTCCCGTTCGGAGCAGGGTCAAGCCTGTTGTTCTCAGGCGGCGGGGGGTTGTTCGAGTCGCACCCGATCATGATGTTCGGGTTCTCGTCCGCCATCGCCACGGTCGCGACCAACGCGACCAGCACTGCAGCTACCATGAACCTCATTGTGTTCCCCTCCCTCCAACGAGGTTGTGATCATCAACTCATCGCGTTCGAATGCCCTACAAACATCGCAGATGGTCGGTTCGTTCCTCACCTCCTTGGCCCCAACCACTTCCCGTTCGTTCTCTCTCTATAGGACGTATCAGTCCGGTCGACCTTCAAGTGTCTGTGGTGGGCGAAACAGGACTCGAACCTGTGGCCCCCTGCGTGTAAGGCAGGTGCTCTAACCAGCTGAGCTATTCGCCCGGTCCTCGTCCGCCCCGTCTTCCGAGCGTGCCCGACGGCCGCCCAGCATGATCCCGAGCGGAATGGCCACGCAGTACCCGACCACGAGGAGGATCGGGGCCAGCGTGAGCGACCCGGCCGCGAGCGTGTAGTAGCCGGCGGCAATCAGCACGATGCCGAAGGCGAACGCTATGAGGTTGTTGATCGACATCTAGACGACCCCGGAAGTAGCGGCCCTCGATGCCCGAGCGCCTGTCCTGCCGATTCCTGCCCGACGGTGCAACCTATCAACCGCTCTCACCACTGTCAAGCGAAAACTCCCCTGTTTGAGGGGGTTTCGGGGCACTCTCGCGGTTGATCCGCTCCCGGGCCCGCACGTGCTCGTTGAAGGTTCTGCTGAATGTGTGCGTGCCGTCCCCGTTGGCCACGAAGAAGAAGTCATCGTTCTCCTGGAGCGGGTAGAGGGCCGCCTCGATCGAGGCGCGCCCCGGATTCGAGATCGGGCCGGGGGGAAGTCCGGTGTTCCGATAGGTGTTATAGGGGGACTCCGCCCTGAGATCCCCGTAGTAGAGCTTCCTGCGGTAGTTGCCCGTCGCGTACCTGACGGTCGGATCGGCCTCGAGCCTCCACCCGCTCTCGAGACGATTGTGATAGACCGCCGAGATTCGGCTCCGCTCCCTGTCGAACATGGCCTCCGCCTCGATGATCGATGCCAGAGTGAGAACCTCGAGCTGGCTCATGCCGAGGCTCTCCGCGCGGGCCGTCCTCCGGTCGTCGAAGACCCGACGGGTCTGCGCGACCATGATCCTGATCACGTCGCGCCCGGTGGTGTTGAGCCTCATCCTGTAGGTGTCTGGGTGCAGGTAGCCCTCGAGCGATGGAGCGGTGACGCCGAGCTCGGTGATGAAGTCGGGGTCGTGAACCAGATCCATGAACTCGCCGGCGTCGATGCCGAGCGCGCTGTCGAGAAGCAGGGCGATCTCCGCGGCCCGGTAGCCCTCGGGAATCGTCAAGTGCCGGCCGGCGACCTCACCGTACCTGAGCGCCATGAGCACGTCGAGCTCCGAGAACTGGGGACCGAACTCGTACGCGCCGGCCTGAAGCCTGTCGGTGAACCTGAACACGCGCGCGGCCTGGACGAACTTCCCCGCGTCCCCCACGAGACCCGCGTCCTCGAGGATCGACGCGATCTCGCGGACGCTCGCACCCTCGGGGACCTCCACGAGGATCCGCGCGTCCATCTCGTGCACCGAGAGAAGCCAATGCACCTGGCTGAAGACAGCGAGGAGGAAGAGCCCCGTGACCACCACGGCCAGCGCATCGCGGATGAACCAGAAACGCCCGTAGCGTCCACGGTGCTTGACCCGGGCGGCCCGACGCAGCGTCGGGCGGCGCTCCTCTTCCCTTCTGTCGATGCCGTCCGCCACCGCTATCTCCCCGCTCGCGGGCTCTTCGGGCCCGCGCCTTCTTCGTCGAGATACCCCTGCAGGATCACAGCCGCGGCGATCTGGTCGACGCGCCCCTTGCGCCCCCGCGCCTTCTCGCCTCGCTCCCTCATCACGCGCTCGGCCTCCGCGCTCGAGAGGCGTTCGTCACGGAGGACGACACGAGCCCGGGCCGCGTCCTCGATAGCCACGGCGAGCTCCCGGGCGCGGACCGCCCTCGGCCCGACGGTCCCGTCCATTCGGATCGGATACCCGACCACGACCGTGTCGGCGTCGCGCTCCCGGACGACCTCGGCCACAGCCTCGGCGACCTGGCGGTCGCTCGTCACCTCGAGCGTCGGCAGGGGGCCCGCGAGCAGCCTCCCCTCGTCGCTCAGCGCCAGCCCTACGCGGGCCTCTCCGGGGTCGACGCCCACCACCCTCCGGCACTCGCCGTCGGGGAACCTCAGGAACGAGAGGAGATCCGCGAAGTCGTCGGGCAGGGGTGCGGTGAACCGCATCGCGTCGCCCGAGGAAGGATGCTCGAAGGCGAGACCCCGCGCGTGGAGCGCCTGCCTCTCCGCGATCGCGTTCAGCCTCTTCGCATCGCGGCGGAAGTGCGGAGGGACGTCGGCGAACGACTTCCGCACGCCGCCGTAGTCGGCGTCCCCGACCACGGGGTGGTGAAGGTGCGCCACGTGGACGCGGATCTGGTGCGTCCGGCCGGTCTTGGGACTGAGTTCGACGAGACTCGCGGCGGGGAACTCCTCCCTCACCTTCCACCCGGTGACCGCCTCACGCCCGTTGGTCGTGACCCACATGCGCTTTCTGTCTGAACGGCGTCGCCCCACCGGTTCGTCGATCGTGCCCTCGGCCTCGCCGAGGCTCCCCCACACGATCGCGAGGTAACGCTTGCTGACGCGCCGCTCCTGGAACGCCGCCGCGAGCGCCCGGTGCGCGGGGTTGTTCTTCGCGACGAGGATGATCCCCGAGGTGTGCCTGTCGAGCCGGTGGACGATGCCCGGACGAAGGGCGCCTCCCGCTTCTGAGAGAACGGCTCCGCGCCCGAGAAGCGCGTTCACGAGCGTCCCGGTCGCTGAGCCTGGGGCGGGATGAACGACCATGCCCGCGGGCTTGTTCACCACGATGATGTCGTCGTCCTCGTAGAGAACGTCGAGTGGGATCGTCTCGGGGTCAGCGCGGAGCGCCTCGAGCTCGGGGACGTCTGCCTCGATCACGTCGCCGGGCTCGACACGCGCGCTCGGCTTCGCGAGCTCCCCGTTCAGAGTGACGAGACCCGCGAGGATGATCTCCTTCGCCCGGGTTCTGGAGAGCGAGGCCGCCTGCTCACCGAGGAAGTGATCGAGCCTGTCCGTCGGTGCGTCGTCGGGAACCACGAGAGCGATCCGGATCTTCATGACGCGTCCCGGTCGGTGGGCGCTTCGAGGCGCGGTTCGGGCGCCCCTTCCCCGTCGACGACGGGGCGGGAGAAGAACACGAGGTTGACAGCCAGGAGGATGACGCCGACCGTGATGGCGCTGTCGGCGATGTTGAAGGCGGGCCACCTGAGGTCGCCGAATCCGAAGTCCAGGAAGTCGACGACGGCGCCGGATCTCACCCGATCGATGAGGTTTCCGAGGGCGCCACCCAGGACGAGCCCGAAAGCGAGCTGCTCCCAGCGCTTCATCCTGGCGATCTCACGTCTGAACGCAACGATGGCGATGGCGGCCGCGAGCGAGATGACGATGAACCACGTGCCGCGGCCCCGGAGGATCCCGAAGGCCGCGCCGGTGTTCTCGGTCCGAGTCAGCCGGAAGAACGAGCCCCAGACATCCACGGACTCGCCCATGTGCATTGTGCGGACGACCAGCCCCTTGACGATGCGGTCCGAGACGACGATAACGAGAGCGGTCGCGAACAGCCTGAGCTGCACTCCGACGGCTCCCCGACGGTCCGGGGCTATCGCCGGGCTATCGCTCGAGCGATCCATTCTCCTCGGCCTTCTTGCACTCTATGCAGAGGCGTGCGTGCGGCACGACTTCAAGGCGCGGCTTCCGGATCTGCTTGCCGCACCCCGCGCAGCACCCGTACGACCCCTTCCTCACCCGCGCGATCGCCTCGTCGATGTGATAGAGGAGCCTGCCCTCGGCAGACGCCATGTGGTACGCCTTCTCCCTCTCCTCAGCGTCGCTCGCCTGATCGGCCATGTGCACCGAGTAAGCGGAGAGGTCACCGGCCGCATCCCGCTGCGAGCTGTTGAAGATCTTGTCCTCGAACTGGCCGAGTTCCTTCATCAGTTTCAGCCGTTCCTCGATGAGCCGCTCTTCGAAGTGCTTGAGATCCCTCTTGTTCACGTTTCACCTCCGGCGCGAGAGCTCCGGGATTCCCCCGGCCGCCTCACTCAGAACGCGCCACAGCGATCCTCGCCCACTCACCGTTCACATCCCATTCACGCTCGAGGTCACCAGCCTCCTTGCTCTCGACGATGCTCTCCGCCAGCGTCTCCTTCGCGACTCGCGCCGCGAAGCACTCCATGGCTGCCTTGAGCCTCGGACCAGCCTCGTAGTAGACGCGGATCCTGTCCACCACGTCGAAGCCGGCCTCCTTCCTCATGAACTGGATCTTGTTGATCATCTCACGGGCGAAGCCCTCGTCCCTGAGCTCGTCCGTGATCGCCGTGTCGAGCCCAACGGTGAGGTCGCCGTCGGACTGGACGGCGAGCCCCTCCCTCGCCACGCTCTCGATCTCGACGTCCGCAGGCTCGACGACCGCGACGTCCTCGCCCACGGCCACCTTCACGCTCGTCCCTCCCGCGAGCGCCGAGACGTCCTCAGGAGACATGCTCCGAATCGCCTCCGCGACGACGTTCACGTCCTTCCCGTGCTTTGGTCCCAGCGCGGGGAAGATCGGCACCGCCCTGAACCGCGAGAGGTCGGCGCCCTCCGCCCACACGAGCTCCTTCACGTTCAGCTCAGCGAGGATGAGTTCGGTGAGCGCGGCCACACCGTCCTTCCGCTCCTCCGCGACGCCCGCGACGTGGATCGTCGAGAGAGGCTGCCTCACCTTGAGCGAGGCCGCGTTTCTCGCGGCCCGCCCGAGGACGACCACGGATCTCGCCGCCTCCATCGCCGCCTCGAGCCCCTCGTCGATCTCCCCGGTCTCCGGGAAGTCGCAGAGGTGCACGCTCGCCGGACCTTCCAGACCGCCACCCTCCCGGAGCCTGCGGTAGACCGCGTCCGAGAGAAACGGCGCCGCGGGGGCCATGGCCTTCGCGGTCATGAGGAGCGTCTCGTGAAGCGTCGAGTAGGCCGACATCTTGTCCTCGTCCATCTCACCCTTCCAGAACCGGGACCGGGACAGCCTCACGTACCAGTTCGAAAGGTCCTCGATGACGAACGTCTGGAGCCCTCTGACCGCCTTCGTGATGTCGTACGACTCCAAGCTCGTCCTCGCCGCCGCGACCGCGCTCGCGGTGCGCGAAGCGATCCAGCGATCGATCACGGGCCGCCGCTCGAGCGGCACGGAGTGCTCAGACGGGTCGAACCCGTCGATATTCGCGTAGAGCGAGAAGAAGCTGTAGGTGTTTCGGAGCGTACCCAGGAACCTGCCCGCGGCCTCCTTCACGCCGTTCTCGTCGAACCGGGTCGGAACCCACGGCGGGCTCGTGGACATGAGATACCATCGAAGCGCGTCGGCCCCGTCCCGCTCCATGATCGCGAACGAGTCCGCGATGTTGCCGACCGACTTCGACATCTTCTTGCCCTCGAAGTCGAGGACCATGTCGTTCACGACACAGCGCTTGAACGAGGACCGGCCGGAGATGATCGTCGAGATCGCGAGGAGCGAGTAGAACCACCCACGCGTCTGGTCGACGCCCTCAGCGATGAAGTCGGCCGGGAAGTGCGTGTCGAACACCTCCTGGTTCTCGAACGGCCAGTGGAACTGCGCGTACGGCATGCTGCCGGTGTCGAACCAGCAGTCGATCACCTCGGGCGTGCGGGTCATCAGGCCGCCGCACTTCCCGCACGAGAGCTTGACCTCGTCGATCCACGGCTTGTGAAGGTCGATCTCGTCGTGGAAGCCCTCGACGGCGTTCGCCTTGAGCTCCGCGATGCTCCCGATGCTCGTCCTCTCCCCGCACGCGTCACAGATCCAGATGTTCAAGGGCGTGCCCCAGTAGCGGTCGCGCGAGATCGCCCAATCGACGTTGTTCTCGAGCCAGTCTCCGAGGCGGTTCAGGCCTATCTCCTTCGGGTGCCAGTCGATCTCGCGGTTGATCCTGATCATGTCGTCCTTGAACTGAGTCGTCTTGACGTACCAGGAGTCCCGCGCGTAGTAGACCAGCGGCGAGCTGCAGCGCCAGCAGAACGGATACGTGTGGACGATCGTGCCGCTCCTATAGAGGAGGCCGCGCGACTTGAGGTCCTCGATGATCAGGGGGTCGGCGTCCTTGATGAACATCCCAGCCCAGGGCGTCACTTCCTCGGTGAGCTTCCCCGCCTCGTCGACCGGTTGGACGAACGGCAGGTCGTGCTCTCGCCCGACGCGGTAGTCGTCCTCACCGAACGCGGGCGCGACGTGGACGATGCCGGTGCCGTCCTCGAGCGTGACGAAGTCGCCGCTGATGACGTAGTGGCCCTTCTTGTCCACGGGGACGAACGAGTAGAGCGGCTCGTACTCCTTCCCCATGAGGTCGAGGCCCATGCACCGGTCGACGATCTCGTGCTCCTCCTCGATCACCGATAGGAGCGCCTCGGCCAGAATGAACTTCTCGTCGCCCACCTTCACCTTGACGTAGTTCTCTGTCGGGGCGACGACGAGGGCGACGTTCGAGATGAGCGTCCACGGCGTCGTCGTCCAGACGAGGAACGACGTGTCGGGCTCTTCCTTGAGCCGCATCTTCACGAAGACCGACGGGTCCTCGGCGTCGGCGTAGCCCTGCGCGACCTCGTGGCTCGAGAGCGGCGTCCCGCAGCGCGGGCAGTACGGGAGGATCTTGTGGCCGAGATAGATGAGATCCCGGTCCCACATGTTCTTGAGGATGTGCCAGACGGACTCGATGTAGTCGTTCGTGCACGTGACGTACGGATCCGAGAGGTCGACCCAGTAGGCCATCCGCCTCGTGAGGCGTTCCCACTCGTCCTTGTACGTGAAGACGCTCGCGCGGCAGCTGTCTGCGAACTCGGCGACGCCGTAGACCTCGATGTCGTCCTTCGTCTCGAGCCCGAGCTGCTTCTCCACCGCGATCTCGACGGGGAGGCCGTGCGTGTCCCAGCCGGCCTTCCGCTCGACGAGATGTCCGGTCATCGTCTTGTAGCGGCAGACGATGTCCTTGACCGTCCGGGCCAGGACATGGTGCGCACCCGGGTGGCCGTTCGCGGTCGGCGGCCCCTCGTAGAAGACAAACCGCGGCGACCCCGAGCGCCCCTCGACGCTCTTCTCGAAGGTCCCCTCGGCTTCCCAGCGCTCGAGCACCTCCTGCTCGAGCTCCGGCAGCGACTGCTCTTTCGGAAACTCTCTGTAAGGCATTCTCTGTCTCTCCCCCATCGGGGGCCGTCCGTGCCGGCGAGGCGCCCCGACGAATCGTCGGGCGCGCTCCCGGGCCCGACTACATCTCGGCGATCATCCTGAAAACGAGCTGCGTGAGGTTCGGTTCGGCCTTGCGCGCGATCTTGAGGATCTCGCGGTGGCTCGCAGGCTCGAGCGCGTCCGGCAGGCACACGTCGGTCACGACCGCGAACCCGGCGACGCGCATCTTCCCGTGAATCGCCACGATGTTCTCGGCGACCATCGACATGCTGACGACGTCGCCGCCGATCATCCTGAGGAACCTGTACTCCGCGGCCGTCTCCAGATTGGGCCCGGCGACCCCCACGAAGACGCCCTTGCGGAGCTGGATCTTCTCGTCGAGCGCGATCTCCTCGGCGAGCCTGACGT
>JALGVN010000010.1 GCA_025774645.1 bacterium | reverse complement strand
TGTCGACTTTGACGGACACAGCAGGGAGGTAACGGTATGAGGCCAATCCTGATCCTGGTCGCTGCCTGTATGTTCGTATTCATGTGTGCAGGACTTGCGAATGCTCAGGAGACGACCGTAGGGGGAATCGTCAAGTTCTTCCTCTACGACCAGAGCGATGGCGAGATCACGTACGACGGTGCGACAGAGAGCTCCAAGAACGGCGTCTCGGCTGGCTTGAGTCAGGTGATCCTCTCGTTCTACAGAGAGATCAACGATGACTGGGCGATCGAGGCTCAGCCGGAGATCCGGTTCTCCGCGGGTGCCACACCGAGACTCGGATCCGAGGAGATCACGAGGAGCCCCTCGAGCGAGGCGGAGGTCGAGATCGTCAGGGCTGCGGTGATCTGGTACATGCCGGCGGACTTCGAGATGAAGGCGGGCTACCTCAAGCCGCTCTTCTGCTGGGACTACGGCTACGAGCTCTTCTGGGACGAGCAGTACAACGCGTATATGGTCTCGGCCAACCCGTGGCTCGGGTCCTGGCACGACACGGGAGTGGAGTTCTACAAGAACTTCGAGGGCGAGGGCTACTCGATCCCAGCGTATGTCTACCTCACGAACGGGCCCTCGAGTGACGTCAGCGGCCGTGACTCCGACGCCTGGACCTTCATGCTCCACACGGCGCCGGAGCTGATGAACGGCAACCTGAAGTTCCTGGGCTCGTTCGGCACCGGGGAGTACAACGACGACGGTCACAACATGACGCGTTACGCCCTCGGTGCAGACTTCACCTACACGGCGTTCAACATCCGCGGCGAGTATCTGGCGGGGACGTATGAGGACCTGATCGCCGAGGGCACGGACGGGACGCCTTCGGGCTGGTACGCGAAGGCGTTCTACGACGTCACGCCCACGTGGGAGCTCATGGGCGGCTACTCGGTGACCGACATGAACTGGGCCGGGTTCTTCTTTTCCGGCGCCGAGATGGACGAGAACTACACGCAGTACACGCTGGGCGCGAACTGGCGGCCGGCGGACGGAGTCACCGTCATGTTCGCCTACGACTCCATCGACGCGGAGCGCACGGATCCGAACAGCAGCAGGATTGCGCCCAACGAGGAAACGGCCCTCAAGTACAGCCGCATCAACGTTGGGGTGAGGGCGACGTTCTAGTCCTTGTCTGAGATCGGGAGCACATGCACTACGAGCGACGACCCCGGGCCTCACGGTCCGGGGTCGTTGTTTCGTGCAGACCCCTGAATGTGCTAGAATCCCTCCCTGCGGACCGGCACCTCGAGGCCCGCGACGTTCACTCACCGCAGTGACGGCATTGATGCCGACATCACACCGATCACCGGAACACGCCCATGAGAAGAACCGCCGCAGCTCAGCTAGTCATGATCGCGCTCGCCTGCACCGTCGCCGCGGTGCTCGTGTCGTGCGCCTCGGAAGACTCCGGCGCGCCCGCGGGGGACGTTTCGGAGAAGACACGATTCATGATGGGGACCTACGTCACGATCCACGTGCGTGGTCCGAAGGAGGCCGCCGACCTCGCCATCGATGCAGCTCTCGACCGGATGGAGGAGGTCGATGACAAGTTCAACATCCTGAACCCGGAGAGCCCGCTCCACGCGTTCAACCACGAAGGCGTCCCCGTGACCGACGAGGAGATCCTCGGCATCGTCGCGTCCGCGCTCGAGATGTCTCGCTCGACCGACGGGGCGTTCGACGTCAGCATCTCACCCCTGATCGAGCTCTGGGGTTTCTACGATGAGGCCCCCGAGCTTCCAGAGCGTCAGGAGGTCGAGGTGTGTCTGGAGAGAGTCGGCTACGAGTACCTGATTCTCGAGGAGGGCTCGCTCCGGAAGACCAGGGAAGATGTCAGGATCGACCTCGGGGGCATCGCCAAGGGTTACGCAGTCGGCGAGGGCGTGCGGGTGCTCGAGGAGATGGGGGTGACCGAGGCTCTGATCGACGCCGGGGGGGACATCTACGCCCTGGGGGCGCGCGACGGGGGTCCCTGGAAGGTCGGCATCAGGGCCACGCGGGGGGAGGGCCTTCTCGGGTATCTGGAGGTCCAGGACACGGCCGTGATGGGCTCCGGCGACTACGAGCGGTTCTTCGTTCACGAGGGGAAACGCTACCACCACATCTTCGATCCCAGGACGGGGTACCCGGCTGAAGAGCTGTCCGGCATCACCGTCATATCTCCCGATCCTACGATGGCGGACGCGTGGGCCACGGCGCTCTTCGTGATGGGGCCCGAGAAGGGCCTGAAGTTTGCCGAACAGATGCCCGATCTCGATGCCATAATGATGACAACGTCAGGCGAGGTGCTCTACACGAGCGGGATGGAGACCGAACTCAGGTCCCCGCCGGAGAGTCGATAGGAGGTAGGAGGAAGGATGAAGAGAGGAACTGCAGTTGTCGCTGCGCTCGCTGTCGCGGCGATCGCACTGTCGAGCGTCGCTCAGGCGAAGACCGTCTTCACCGTCGAGGAGGCCCTGACAGAGATCTACGGTGAGGGCGTGACGATAGCGCCCGAGACGAAGGAGCTCACGGCCGAGACCCTCCTCCGGCTGGAGGAGCAGCACAGGCACATCCTCCTCACGAAGGCCGAGAAAGAGTCGTGGGGCTGTCCCCTGGCCGAGGACTACGAGGAGGCGACGGCTGAGCTGGAAGCGGCCGAGTACCAGCCGACCACGAGCTTCGAGTTCTTCCACGCCTCGAAGGACGGCGAGAAGCTGGGTACCGCGGTTGTCGTCGACGCTCCCGGGAAGTGGGGCATGGTCGATTACATGGTCGCTGTTGAGCTCGAGGGCGCGGTCGCGCAGGTTGTGCTCCTCAAGCACTCCGAACGGCGGGGCAAGGGGATCGAGCGCAAGACGTTCCTCACTCAGTTCGAGGGAATGACCGTCGACGACGAGATCGTGGTGAAGGAGAACATCACGGCCGTGAGCGGCGCGACGGTCTCGTCCCGAAGCGCGTGCGCGGCGGTGACGAAGGCGGTCGTCCTGTACGAGGAGTTCTACCTCAAGGAGGCCCCGGCGAAGACCGAGGCTCCCGGTGAGCCCGTGGCGCCGGAGCCCGTGGCTCCTGCTGAGCCCGTGGCTCCAGTCGAGGACAAGGGGGAGTAGTCGCTCCCAGACGAACGACGGCTCCCCCTTCCGGAGGAGCCAGTGACATCGGGATTCACACGGGCGTCTTACCTTCGGGTCAGGCGCCCGTGTCCACGAGGTGCATCTTGAGCCAGTCCCTCGCCTCGGGAAGCCCCAGCGCAACACCCAGGAGCTCGGTGAAGTAGAACACGGGAACCCCCCCGTCCTGCCGCGACTCGAGGTTCACCTGGCAGAGCGGACAGCCGGTCACGATCGCGTCGGCCCCGGCCTCGCGCGCGGCGTCGACGATGCGCCCGACCAGGTCACGGACCACGTCGTCGCGGGTGAGCGAGAGCGACGCGCCGCAGCACTCCGTCGCGAACGACCACGGCGCGGACTCGTACCCTGCGCGGGCGAGGATCCTCTCCATCGCCTGCGGGTTCTCCATGTCGTCGCCGGGGTTGATGTTCCGCGGCCGGTTGATGAGACACCCGTAGTAGCAGACGACCTTCGAGACGCCGGGGATGATCCGGGTCGCTTCGTCGCGCGCGTCGTCGGGGTCGCCGTCGCCGGTGTCGGCCCGGCCTTCGGCCGGTCGGGCCACGCCGCGCACCGCCGTCACCTCGTCGACGATCTGCAGGAGGTGGTGGACCGGCAGGTCCTCGCGGAACTCGAAGCCGAGCTCACTCTCGAGCTCCCGTCTCTCGTCCGCGTCGTCCCTCAGCACCTGCCACGCGTGCGCGGTGCGCGAGTAGCACGCGGCGCAGGGAATCGCCATCTCGAGCCCCTCGCGATGCGCGAGGGAGATGTTCCTGGCCGAGAGCGCGAGGTCGACGTCACGGTCGAGGGCGTGCGCCGAAGATGCGCCGCAGCAGTTCCAGTCCTCGGGCTCGACGAGCTTGATTCCGAGCGCCTCGCAGACCGATCGGCAGGACCGGTCGTACTCGACGGCCGAGGAGCTGAGCGAGCAGCCGGGGTAGTAGCTGTAGCGCTTCATCGTTCGCCGGCTCCCTTCCGCGTGCCCGCCCTCGTCTTGAAGATCGACCGCACCGCCGGGATGCCGGTCGCCTTGTGCGGCAGGAGCGGCAGCTTGCCTTTCCGGAACATCTTGTAGCCGAGGTCGACATCCTTCAGGAACTTCCGCGTCCGCATCTTGAGCGCGCCGATCAGGAAGAGCTCGTGCTGGCGGCCGAAGTACCGGATCTGCTTCAGGAAGAGCTGGTGGAAGACGGGGATGTCGCCCGTGCCCTCCGCGACCCTCCCGCGCCCCGCCGTCGCCGCCCGCAGCTCGTCGATGACCTCGTTGGTCGAGATCTTGTTCGGACATCGCGCGCCGCACGTCCCGCACCCGGCGCAGAGCCAGAGGAGCGGGCTCTGCTTCGCCTCGTCCGCGAGTCCCAGGGACACGAGCCTGAGGAACTGGCTCGGCGTCGTTCCCGAGGCAACGGCCACCGGGCAGCCGCCCCCGCACCGCTGGCACTGGTAGCAGGAGAGGACCGGCTGGCCGCTCGTCTCGATCACGGCCGCGCAGAGCTCTCCGCCCGCGGCTCTGGCCTCCGTCGCGTCGATGATGGTCGCTGTCGTCTTCGTTACCATCACAGCTCCCCGAGCATCGTGCTGATCTGCCGTGAAGTCAGGTTCTTGAGTTCGCACGCCTTGTTGAGGCACGCCGCGACGCACGCGCCGCACCCCTCGCACAGGCTCTCGTCGACCTCCGCGACGTTCCGCTCCTCGTCGAGCGTCCTCGAGCCGTACGGGCACGCGGTGACGCACATCCCGCACGCCGCGCAGCGTTCCTCGTCGACGACCGCCACCTGGGCCTCCGTCGTGAGCGTCCTGGAGGCGAGGAGTCCCAGCGCCTTCGACGCCGCGCATCCCGCCTGCGCCACCGAGTCCGGGATGTCCTTCGGCGCCTGGCCGCATCCCGCGAGGAAGATGCCGCGACGCTGCGTCTCGACAGGCCGGAGCTTCACGTGCGCCTCGGCGAAGAAACCGCTGTCGCTCGTCGGGATGTTGAGCTTGTCAGCGACCTCGGCCGCACCCCGGCTCGGCAGGATCGCCGTGGCGAGGACGACCATGTCGGCCGGGATCTCGATGGTCTCTCCCGAGAGGGTGTCCACCCCGGAGACCATGACCTTCCCGTTCTCGCGGTAGAGGCGGGACACGCGGCCGCGGAAGTAGATCGTGTTCGTCTCCTCGATGCCTCGCTGGATGAACTCCTCGTAACCCTTACCGCCCGCGCGAATGTCCATGTAGAAGACGTAGGCCTGTCCGTCGTGCACCTTGTGCTTGTAGAGCATCGCCTGCTTGCCCGTGTACATGCAGCAGATGCGCGAGCAGTAGGCGACGCCGTTCTCCGGGTCCCGCGACCCGCAGCACTGGATGAAGACGATCTGCTTCGGCTCCTCGCCGTCGGAGGGGCGGAGGATTCGGCCCTGTGTCGGCCCGCTCGCGGAGTTGAGGCGCTCGAACTGCAGTCCGTCGATGACGTCCGGGATCTCGCCCCCGCCGAACTCGGGGAAGTTCTCCTGTTCGTAGAGGTCGTAGCCCGTCGCGACGACGATGGCTCCGACGTCGATCTCTTCCATCCGGTCGGTCTGTTCGTAGTCGATCGCCCCGATCTCGCAGACCTTCTTGCAGACCCCACACTTCCCGTCCGTGAGGTACATGCAGTGCTCCGCGTCGATCACGGGCTGGTTCGGGACCGCCTGCGGCGAGTTGACGTAGATGGCCTTCCGGGTCTCGAGGCCGCGGCTGAACTCCGAGGGCGCCTTGGCGGGGCACTTCTCGATGCAGAGGCCGCAGCCGGTGCACGTGTCGCGGTCGACGTAGGCGGCCTTCGTGCGGATCTTGACGTGGAAGTTCCCGACGCTGCCGGTCACCTCCTCGACGTTCGAGTAGGTCATGAGCCTGATGTTCTCGTGCTGCGCGACCTCCACCATGCGCGGCGTCATGATGCACTGCGAGCAGTCGAGCGTCGGGAACGTCTCGGAGAGCTGCGCCATGTGCCCTCCGATCGACGGTTCCTTCTCGACGAGGACGACCTCGCGGCCGCCGTCGGCGATGTCGAGCGCCGCCTGCATGCCGCTGATCCCCGCGCCGATGACGAGCGCCCGCTGGACGACCGGCGCCGTCCCCGGCGTGAGCGGCTCGTTCTGCTTGGTCTTCTCGACCATCGCCGCGATGAGCCGGATGGCCTTCTCGGTGGCGGCTTCCTTGTCCAGCTGGTGGACCCACGAGCACTGCTCGCGCACGTTGACGATCTCGAGCTGGAACCGGTTCATCCCCGCCCGCTCCGCGGCCTTCCTGAACGTCCCCTCGTGCATGCCGGGAGAGCACGCCGCGATCACCACGCCGTCCAGCTCGTTGTCGCGGATGGCCTCCTCGATCATGTCCTGACCCGGCTGCGAGCAGAAGTACTTGTAGTACTCGGCGTGGACGACGCCTGGCAGCTTGCCGGCCTCCTGCAGCACCAGGTCGAGATCGAGGACACCTGCGATGTTGGATCCGCACCAGCAGCAGAATACGCCTATCCGTCTCATCGAGTCTTCCCGTCCGATGTCGTCGTTCGGTCTTCCGTCACGTCATCACCGTCCCGTGTTCCGTTCACCGCCTGCGGGCGATCGCGCTCTCGTTGCCCGTCACGACCTGTCGCCCAACTGCGACACCATCGAGCCGATCTGCCGGGTCGTCATGTTCTTGAGTTCGCACGCCTTGTTCATGCACGCGGCCACGCACGCGCCGCAGCCCTGGCAGAGGGCCTCGTCGACCTCGGCCACGTTCCGCTCCTCGTCGAGCGTCCGGGCGTCGTACGGGCAGGCCGTCACGCACATCGCGCACGCCGCGCAGCGTTCCTCGTCGACCTCGGCGATCTGCGCCTCGGTCGTGAGCTTCCCCGACTCGAGCAGGCTGAGTACCTTCGAGGCGGCGCAGCCGGCCTGTGCGACCGCGTCCGGGATGTCCTTCGGTCCCTGGCTGCAGCCGGCGAGGAAGACGCCGTTCGTCGTCGTCTCGACCGGGTGGAGCTTCGGGTGCGACTCCTTGATGAACCCGTCCGTCGAGCGCGACAGCTTGAAGAGCTTCGCGACGTCGTCGGCGTCGTGCCGGGGGACGAGCCCCGCGGCGAGCACGACCAGATCGGTCTCGAGGTCGAGCGGTTCGCCGAGGAGCGTGTCCTCGGCCCGGACGACGAGCCGGTCCTTCTTCCTGTAGATCTCGGAGACGCTCCCGCGCCGGTAGACGACGCCCTTCTTCCGCACGCGATCGTAGAACTCCTCGAACCCCTTCCCGAACGCTCGGATGTCCATGTAGAAGACCGTCACGGCGGCGTCGGGGATCTTCTCCTTCACGAGGAACGCCTGCTTCGTGGTCGACATGCAGCAGATCCTCGAGCAGTGCTCGTTTCCGACGGTCTCGTCGCGCGAGCCCACGCACTGGATGAACACGACGTCCTTGGGCTTCTTCCCGTCGATCTCGATCTCGCCCATCGTCGGGCCTGACGAGGAGCAGAGGCGCTCCATCTCGAGGCCCGTGATTACGTTCTCGTAGCGTCCGTAGCCGAGCTCGGGTTTGAGGTTCGGGTCGAACTCGTCGAACCCGGTGGCGACGACCGCCGCGCCGACGTCGAACTCGAGGATCTCGTCGGCCTGCTCGTAGTCGACCGCCCCGATCTCGCAGACCTTCGCGCAGATTCCGCACTTCCCGTTCTCGAGATACAGGCAGTGCTCCGCGTCGATGACGGGAGTGTTCGGCACCGCCTGCGGGGAGTTCACGTAGATGGCCTTCCTCGCCGCGAGACCCTCGTCGAACTCCGAGGTGACCGTCACCGGGCACTTCTCGATGCAGATCCCGCAGCTCGTGCACTTGTCGCGATCGACGTGAGCCGACATCCTGCGGACCTTGACATGGAAGTTGCCCACGTTCCCCGTGACTTCCTCGACCTTCGAGTACGTCAGGAGCCGGATCTTCTCGTGCTGGGCGACGTCGACCATCTTCGGGGTCATGATGCACTGAGAGCAGTCGAGCGTCGGGAAGGTCTCCGACAGCTGGGCCATGTGCCCCCCGATCGACGGCTCCTTCTCCACCAGGATCACCTCGCACCCGCCGTTGGCGATGTCGAGCGCGGTCTGCACTCCGCTGATCCCCGCTCCGACGACGAGCGCCCGCCTCACGACCGGCGCGCTGCCGGGGGAGAGGGGCTCGTTCTGCCGCGTCTTCTCGACCATCGCGGCGATGAGCCCGATCGCCTTCTCGGTCGCGGCCTCCTGCTCCTCCTGGTGCACCCACGCGCACTGCTCGCGCGTGTTCACGATCTCTACGTGGAAGCGGTTCAGGCCGGCTCGCTCCGCCGCCTTTCTGAACGTGCCCTCGTGCATGCTCGGCGAGCAGGCCGCGATGACCACGCCCGTGAGCTTGTGTTCGCCGATGGCGTCCTCGATCATCTGCTGGCCGGGTTGGGAGCAGAAGTACCTGTAGCACTCCGCGTGAACGACGCCGGGCATCTTGGAGACTTCTTCCCGGACCCGGTCGAGGTCCACGACCCCGCCGATGTTCGACCCGCACCAGCAGCAGAACACCCCGATCCTCGTCATCCGTTCCTCGCGTCGGGCGCCTGGTCCCCGGAAGCCCGCGCCCCGGACGTCCCGCTCCCGGCAGTCTCACTTCCGGCCGCCGCCGTCGCGGGCGCCGCCAGCGCCTCGTCGATCAGGCGGTCCACGTCGGTCTCGTGCTGCTCGAGGCCGCACAGCTTCCGGTCGGCCCCCAGCGCGAGCGCCAGGAGCTCGGTGAAGTAGAACGTGTGGATCGTGTCTCGCGCCACGAGCTCGCCGCCGAAGAACTCGAAGTTGAAGTTGCACATGGGGCAGCTCGTGACGATCGCGTTCGCCCCGGCCTCGACGGCCGACTCGAGGACGCGCGTCACCATGGACGTCGTGTGATCCCGGTCCTTGAGCGAGAGGTACGAGCCGCAGCATTCGAGGCGGTGCGGATACGACACCACCTCGGCGCCGAGCGCCTCGAAGAGCTTCTCCATGACCGTCGGGTTCTCCGGATCCTCGAACCCGATTTCCTCCTGCGGGCGGAGAAGGAGACACCCGTAGAACGGCGCGACCCTGAGTCCCCCGAGCGGACGCTTCACCTTCTCCGCGAGCGCCTCGAACCCCACCTCGTCCTTCAGCATCTCCAGGAGGTGGACCACCGGGACCTTGCCGTCGTAGTCGGACTCGATGAAATCGTTGATGACCTCGTGCTTGTCGGGCTCGGCGAGGAACGCGTAGTTGGCGCGCTTGAGGGAGTTGTAGCAGAAGACGCAGAGCGTCATCAGCCTGCCGCCCTCCTTGTGCACCTCCGCGAGGTTCCTGATGGGCGCCAGGTGCTGCATGATGTTCTTGTGGTCCAGCTTGAACGCGGAACCGCAGCAGACCCACCTCTCCATCTCCTCGAGCTCGAGGCCCAGGAGTTCGCAGCACGCGCGCGCCGACGTGTCGAAGTCGCGAGCCTTGTCGGGGAGCGTACAGCCGGGGTAGTAGTAGGTCTTCATTTCGTGTACTTCCTCAGGCCCGCCACGAGCGCCTGCTGTGGGATCCTCGAGAGCATGTCCTTAGGGAGCGAGTCGGGAGCGACCATGTCGGGCTCTTCCCTCGGCCGCAGGAACATCACCCTGAGCGCCTCCATGATCCGCGATACGTCGATGCCCTTGGGGCAGCGGAGATCGCAGGTCAGACACGCCGCGCAGAGCCAGTAGGTGTTGAGCCCACGGAGCGCCTTCTCCTGTCCGAGCCAGGCGAGACGCACGACCGCGTGCGGCGGGGTCTCCATCACCGACGCGCTCGGGCACCCGGCGGAGCATTTCCCGCACTGGTAGCACGTGAAGAGGTCCTGCCCCGAGAGTTCCTTGAGCCTCTGAGTGAAGGTCGTCGTGAAGGTGCCGCGTTCCAGGCGAAGTGTCATCGTGTTCCTCTTTGTGGGCGTCTCTCTGATCGCGTGCCGCAGGCCGGGCTTCCGCCGGGCTTTCGTCGGGCCTCCGTCGGTCGAGTCCGGCTAGCCGAGCTTCCCGGCGTAGTCCGGGAGGAGCATGGGGGAGGTGAGCTTCGTGTCGATCCCGCTCCCCTCGATCTCCTTCACGAACGCCTCGACGTGCTCGAGCGTGAGCCTGCCGGGCTGTGTCTCCTTGCTCTTCTTAGCCGCGTTCCTACCGGCGCGGCGGCCGTACACCAGGATGTCCAGAAGCGAGTTGCCCATCAGCCGGTTCGTCCCGTGGATCCCACCCGTGACCTCTCCGGCGAGATAGAGGTTCTCGCGCTCCGCCTCGGCGTCGGGGCTCACGGCCACGCCGCCGTTCTGGTAGTGGAGCGTCGGGTAGATGAGCATCGGCAGCTCGCTGATGTCGATGTCGTGGCGCATGAACTGGCGGTACTTCGCCGGGAAGTCCTTCTGCATGGTGCCCGCTCCCCGCAGGGCCTCGACCATCGGCGAGTCGAGCCAGCATCCCTTTCGTCCCGTCGGAGTCACGACTCCGTTGTCCCTCTCCTGACACTCCCGGATGATCGCCGACGACTCCACGTCGCGCGTCTCGAGGGCGTAGACGAACTGCTCGCCGTCCACGTTGACGACCTGAGCGCCTGCGCCCCGGACCTTCTCCGTGATGAGGAGCCCGACGTTCTGTTCGGGGAAGACCGCCCCGGTCGGGTGGAACTGCGTCGCCTCGAGGAACCTGAGCCCCGCGCCCGCGCGGTAGGCGAGCACGATGCCGTCGGCGGTGGCCCCGTAGTGGTTGGTCGTCGGGAACCCCTGGATGTGCAGCCTCCCGAACCCGCCGGTCGCGAGGATCACGGTCTTCGCGCGGACGACCAGGTACCGCTCGGTCTCCAAGTTGTAGAGCACCGCGCCGGCGACGCGGCCCGCGTCGTCGAGGACGAGCTCGACGGCGGGAGAGAACTCGAGCACACGGATCTCGTCCGGGTGGTTCCTCACCTCGTCCCGGAGCGTGCGCATGATCTCGGCGCCGGTCATGTCGCCCGCCGAGTGCATGCGCTTCCGGCTCGTGCCGCCGCCGTGGAGCGTGCGCATCGTGCCGTCCTCTTCGTCCTTGTCGAAGAGGACGCCCATGTCCTCGAGCCACTCGATGATCGCGGGCGCGTCGCGGACGAGCGCGCGCACGAGCTCCCGGTCGTTCGTGAAGTGTCCGCCGCCCATCACGTCGAGGAAGTGCAGCGTCGGCGAGTCGATCTCCTTGTCCGCCGCCTGGATGCCACCCTCGGCCATCACGGTGTTCGAGTCCCCGAGCCTGAGCTTCGTCGCGATCGTGACGTCGACTCCGTCGGCCGCGGCCGTCAGCGCGGCGGCGGCTCCCGCCCCTCCGCCTCCGACGACGAGCACGTCGGTGTCGAGGTCGATCTGCTCGAGATCGACGGCTCCCGGATTCAGCATCGGGCGCGCCTCGAGCAGCTCCGCGAGCTCGTTCGGGACGACCGTCCCCTTCCCGGCCCCGACCTCAAGTCCCCGCTTCGTCCCGTCCCGGTAGTCGGGGTGGTACTTCTTCAGGATCTGCTCGATCTCGTCCTGGTCGAGGCGGGGATAGTGCTTCCCTTCCTTCGCCTCCGCGAGTCTCTGCGGGCGGGTCGCCTCGACCTTCGCGACCGACTCCATCATCGCTTCGGAATACGGCACGTCGGTTCTCCCTTACGCTTCCTCGAAGTCGCGGCTCTCGTAGGCCCTGACGAGGTCCTTCTCGTCCATCCGGACCAGCTCGTCGAGCTCCTCGTCGAACTTCCCTTCCTCGATCTCGCGCACGCGGTTCGCCAGGTGCTCCGCTCTCTTCATGCCGTACCTGGCGTAGAGCCTCCGGCAGAGGATCGCGACGTTGTAGTGCATCAGTTCCGCGGGGCAGCGCGAGACGCAGAGCCCGCACATGATGCACTCGAAGGAGAGCCGCGAGACCTCCTTGACGTCGCCCCTGAGCGCGGCCTGGATGTAGTACATGACCTCGAGGTCCTGCGGGCACGCGCGCGTGCAGACCTCGCAGCAGAGGCACCGGGCGATCTCCGGGTAGTGCTTGAGCACCTCCTCGACGGTCGGCTCGGCCTCGCTCACGTCGTAGATCGCCTTGTTCGCCGGGTAGAACGGGATCTGCGTCACGTGCATCCCCGGCTCGATCAGGGTCTGGCACGCGAGGCCGACCTTGATGCGGTAGTTGTCCGCCGTGCGGTAGACCGTCGCGCACGCTCCACAGGCGCCGCCACGGCAGCCGCACCCTCGGATGAAGTGGTACCCGGCGTACTCGATCGCCTTCATGATCGTCAGGGCGTCGGGCACGCGGTACTCCTTGCCCATGACGAAGATGCTGACCATCTCGTCGTCCGGCGGTGTCTGCCTCTCGACTCTGTTCAGTTCAGTGGCCATCGTGTCTCTCCCGATTTCCGGCGTCGGCTGCCGGGCGCGTTCCTAGCGTGGCTCGAGCTCGTCCTCGCGGAAGACGGCCTGCGGCAGCTCGTCGGCCGGATCGGCTCCGGCGCGGTACTCGAAGACCTCCTGCACCCTCCTGCCCACGGCCGAGAAGATCTTCCCGACCGGGATCTTCTGCGGACACGCCTCGGTGCACTGTCCGCACGAGACGCAGGAGGTCACCATGTGGTTCATCCTCGTCAGGTGGAAGACGAGCGTGTCGGGCGGCATCTTGACGACGCAGAACTGGTCGGCGCGTCTCCCGAACGCTTCCTGCGACACCTCGAACGTCGCGGTCTGGAAGACGCACTCGCGGCAGTAGCAGATCGGACACTCGGCGCGGCAGTTGTAGCAGCGCCTGCAGTGCTGCACGAGCTCCATGAAGTCCTCGACCGACTTGACCCGCTCGTCCCAGTGCGACTCCATCTCGGCGTGGCACTCCCGCTGGCTCTCGGCGAATCGCTCCCTCACCGTCTCGTCGACGTCGACGGAGTTCTCCATCGCCATCTTCGCGAGCGCCTGTTCACCCGCTTCCGTCGCGGCCTCGACGACCACGGCGCCGTCGGGAGCTCCGACCAGGAGGAGCCTGATGTCGCTCTCGGGATGGGCGAGGGACTCGCAGAACGTGCAGCACTCGCGGACGGTGTATCCGTCGTGCCGCTCTCCCCGCCGGAACGGCTCGTAGAAGCCGTCGACCCCCTCGCGGGCCTCGGGGTGCTCCTCGCGGAAGCGCTTGTACTCGTCGAGCGTGAGCGTCCCGGGACAGTCGCAGGTCACGAGGAGCATGCTGTCCCTGTAGGCCTGCATGAGCTTCGACAGCTCGACGATCGCCCGGGCCTCACACGGGCGCACGAACACGGCCGTGCGCCTGCCGCCGTTCTTCGGGACGCCCATGCCGGCCTCGCGTCCCTTGTTGCCGTTGATGTACGGCACGAGCGACGCCGGGGCGGAGAGGTCTTCGGCGCAGCCGACGAGCGTGCCGTAGACGGCGACGCCCGACTCGTCGAACTGCGGGAAGAAGACCCGGTCGACCTCTCCCGAGGAGATGAGCTCCCGGGCGAAGCGTCCCACGGCCCCGTCCATTCCGTCGCTCTGTACGTCCAGTCTCAGTCTCTTTTTCATGGGCTTTACTTGTTCCAGTTGTGCGTGAGTACGTTGGGTCCCCGCGACTTCAGGGACTCGACCATCTCGCTGACCGTGGCGGCGAACTGACCGCCCTCGCTCGCGGAGATCCATCTGAGCCAGACTCTCTCCGAGTCGTAGCCGACGCCCTCCAGGATCTTCTGCAGAATCGTCACGCGCCGCCGCGCCTTGTAGTTCCCCGTCTGATAGTGGCAGTCGCCGGGATGGCAGCCGCCGATCAGAACCCCGTCGAACCCGCCCGTCAGGGCGCGCAGCACGTAGATCGGATCGATCGCGCCGCTGCACATGAGCCGCACGATCTTGACGTTCGGCGGGTACTGGATCCTGGCCGTCCCCGCGAGATCCGCGGCGGCGTACGTGCACCAGTTGCACACGAACGCGATGATCCGAGGCTCGAACGTCTCCGGCTCAGAACGTCCGGCCGGCGTCTTCTCGTTTACCGTGGCTTCCACTCATGCTCCTTTCAGAGGAGGGGAGGGTCCCGCGCCGGACGCTCCGGCTCGAACGCGCCGGTCCGCACGCGCTCAGGACGACTCGACCTCCGATCCCGCCGGCACTCCGACGGGCTCAAGCATGTGCATGATCTGCGTCTGCCTGTACAGGTGCTGGACCGTCGCCTTGTTCGGGCAGATGCCCGCGCAGGCGCCGCAGCCCTGGCACAGGATGTCGCTCACCGTGGCCTTGCCGGTCTCCTCGTCGAGCTTCCGCGCCTCGTACGGGCACATCGAGACGCAGAGCGCGCACCCGGAGCACCGCGCGAGGTTGACCTCGACGATCTCGGCCTTCGATTCAATCTTCTCCCTCGACAGGATCGTCGCCGCCCGCGATGAGGCGGCCAGGCTCTGCGTGACGCACTCGTTGGTGAACCGCGGTGAGTGCGCGAGTCCGGCGAGGAAGAGACCCTCGGACGTGAAGTCGACCGGGCGGATCTTCGCGTGCGCCTCGAGGAAGAACCCGTCGCGCGTGAGGGGGACGCGGAGTGTCTTGCTGAGCTCCTCGTTGTCCGGCCGCGGGGCGAGTCCCGCGCTCAGAACCAGGAGGTCGGGGCCGAGCTCGATCTCCCGCTCCGATATGCGGTCGAAGACCTTCACGCTGACGCCGTCCGGTCCCGACTCCACGATCGGCTTCCGGTCGACCTCGTACCGGAGGAAGAGCACTCCCGCCTCCCGCGCCTCCCGGTAGAGCTCCTCCCGGAGGCCGTACGTGCGGATGTCGCGGTAGAGGACGTGGACCGGCGCGTCTGGGTTCCTGCGCTTGAACTCGAGCGCGTTCTCGATGGCCTGCGTGCAGCAGATCCTGCTGCAGTAGAGGTTCGGTTCTTCCCGGGAGCCGACGCACTGGATCATGACGACGCCCTTCGGCGCCACGCCGGGGCCGGCCGCGCCGCCGAGCATCTTCTCGAACTCGAGCTGCGTGACGATCCTCTCGTCGGTGCCGTAACCGTACTCCACGGGTTCGCGCTCGACGGCGCCGGTCGCGACGACCGCCGCGCCGAAGCTGATCTCGTGCTCCTCGCCCGTCTCGTTGTTCCGTATCTCGGCGTAGAAGTTGCCGACGACGCCCGAGAAGAGGATCACCTCCGAATCGATGTGGAGGGTGACGTTCGGGTTCCCGCGCACGGCCGCCTCGAGATCGGCGAGGTAGCTGTCCGTGTAGAGGTTCATCACCGGGCGGCTGTGCCTCAGGTAGTTCCCGCCCAGGCGAGTCTCCTTCTCGACGAGCTCGCACTCGTAGCCCTGCTCCGCGAGGCTCAGCGCGGCGTTCATGCCGCTCACGCCACCTCCGATGACGAGCGCGCGGTGGACGACGGGGGAGTACTCGAGGCTCACGGCACGCGCGCCGCGGACCTTGCCGACCATCATCTCGACGAGCTCCTTCGCCTTCCGCGTCGCTTCCTCGGGCTGCTGCATGTGGACCCAGGAGCAGTGCTCCCGGATCGAGGCGAGCTCGAAGTAGTAGCGGTTCAGGCCGGCCTCCCGGATGGTGTCGGCGAAGAGGTACTCGTGCGTCCTCGGCGTGCACGACGCGACCACGACGCGGTTCAGCTTGTGCTCGGCGACCGTCTCCTTGATGACCTCGAGCGAGTCCTGCGAGCACGAGTAGACGAACTCCGACGAGTGGACGACGTTCGGCAGGGTCGCGGAGTAGGCGACCACGTCCGGCACGTTGACCGTGCCCGCAATGTTGATGCCGCACCGGCAGATGAAGACGCCGATGCGCGGGACCTGCTTCGCGACGTCGAGCTGCTTCGGGTACTTCTTCTTCCTGGAGAGCGTCCCGCGCGCCTCCGCGAGCAGCCTCGCGGCGCCCGATGCCGCGCAGCTTCCCTCGACGACGGCCTCGGGGATGTAGCGGGGCTCGGTGAACGCGCCGCCCGTGAAGATGCCGGCGGCCTGTTCCGCGGCCTGTCCGTCGCCGTTGCCGCCACCGTTCCCGTCGCCACTCCCGTCGCCACTCCCGCCGCCGGTCGCCGGAACCTGGTACGGGTGCCCCTCGCAGAACCCGTGCTCGTTGAGCGTGATGTTCAGGCTCTCGGCGAGGCCGGCGTTGCTCTCGTGCGCGACGAGGCCGGCGGCGAGGACGACGAGGTCGAACTCCTCCTCGGCGATCTCGCCGGTCTCTTCGTCGACGTGCCTGACCACGAGGTTCTTCGTCGCCGCCTTCTCGTACAGCTTGGCGACGCTGCTCCGCTTGAAGGTGATGCCGTGCTTGTTACGCGCGTCCTCGAAGTAGCGCTCGAACTCTTTCCCCTGCGTGCGCATGTCTATATAGAAGATCGTGGGCTCGACGCTCGAGTCGTGCTCGCGGGCGATGACCGCTTCCTTGATCGACGCCATGCAGCAGATCGACGAGCAGTACGGTTTCCCCTCGTCGTTCGTGTCGCGCGACCCGACGCACTGGAGGAACGCGATCTTCCTCGGATGCGCGTCGTCCGACGGCCGCCTGATCTCGCCCTCGCACGGGCCCGAGGCGCTCAGGAGCCTCTCGAACTGGAGGTTCGTGAGGACGTTCTCGTATCGCCCGTACCCGAGCGCGCCCTTCTGCGAAGCGTCGTACGAGTCGTAACCGGGCGTCACGATCACCGCGCCGACGTTCAGGGTCTCGTTGCGGTCTTCCTGCTCGTAGTCGATCGCGCCGACGTTGCAGATCTTCTCGCAGGCCCCGCACGCCCCGGTCACGAAGTGGACGCAGTTGTCGCGGTCGATCACCGGGACCTTCGGGATCTGCTGCGAGTAGTTGAGCCGGATGTTCCCGACGGGAACGAGCCTCTCGTCGTAGGTCGAGAGGTTGTCGCTGACCTGGCCGGCGTAGATCTCGGAGATCTTGATCCTGTTCGTCGGACAGACGAAGGCGCACGCGCCGCAGCTCATGCAGACGAGCGACTTCGTGTCGTACGGAGGGGCGACGCGGCGGTTCGAGCCGCGGCCGATCATCGAGAGCGCCTCGGTCTCCATGAGCTCGCGGCAGGTCCGCACGCAGAGCCCGCAGAGGATGCAATCGTCGTCGTCCGACGCGATCCGGTCGGTCGCGACCCCGTACTCCACGGCCATGTCCTGGAGCGCCGGCGCCTCCGGGCAGCGCGCGAGGAGGAGCTCGATCGTCATCTTCCTCGACGAGACGACGCGCTCCGAGTTCGTGGAGATGGCGGCCGGGGCCTCGATGACGTAGTGGCAGGCCGGTACGAGCCTGCTTCCCCGGTCGGTCCTGAGCTCCACGACGCAGATGCGGCACGCGCCCGCCGGCTCGAGCCCGCCGTAGTGGCAGAGGGTGGGGATCGTCACGCCCGCCGACGTCGCCGCGGCGAGGATCGTCGTCCCGTGCTCCACCTCCATGGGCACGCCGTCGAGTGTGATCTTCACTGCGGTCTCACACACGTCGTGCTCTGAGCATCTGGTCTCTTCGTGTTCCTTCACGTTGCTCGGTCGCTCCTGCTACTCGATTAGGATGGCGTCCGACGGACACACCTCGAAACACGTGCGGCATCTCGTGCACGCGTCCTGGTCGATCGTGGGGGGAGCCTTGCCGGCCTCGACGACCGCGTTCACCGGGCATACCTTCGCGCACGCTCCGCAGACCGTGCACTTGTCCGGGACCACGCGGAAACTGATCAGCGCCTCGCACTCCCCGGCGGGGCACCGGCGTTCGCGTATGTGGGCGTCGTACTCGTCGCGGAAGTACTTCAGGGTCGAGAGGACGGGGTTGGGCGCCGTCGCGCCGAGCCCGCAGAGCGAGGTGTCCTTCACGTAGCTGGCGAGCTCCTCGAGGAACGCGATGTCCTCCTCCGTGCCTTCGCCGGAAGTTATCTTCTCGAGGAGGTCGTGCATGCGACGGGTCCCTTCACGGCAGGGAGTGCACTTCCCGCACGACTCGTCCATCGTGAAGTTGAGGAAGAACTTCGCGAGGCTGACCATGCACGTCCGGTCGTCGACGACGATCATCCCGCCGGAGCCCATCATCGATCCGGCCTCGGTCAGCTTCTCGTAGTCGACCGCGAGATCGAACTGGTCCTTCGGCAGGCATCCACCCGACGGCCCGCCGGTCTGGACGGCCTTGATCTCGGACCCGGCCCTCTCGGGACCGCCCCCGACGTCGTAGATGATCTCCCTGAGCGTCATGCCCATCGGCACCTCGACGAGGCCGGTGTTCTTGATCGTGCCGGTGACGCAGAAGACGGCCGTCCCCTTGCTGCTCTCGGTCCCGACCTCCGCGAACCACTCCGCGCCGTTGAGAATGATGGGAGCGACCGCCGACCAGGTCTTCACGTTGTTGATGACGGTCGGCGCGCCCTTGTACCCGCTCTGCGCGGGATAGGGGGGACGCGGCCGGGGTTCGCCGACCCTGCCCTCCGCGGACGCGATGAGCGCGGTCTCTTCACCGCAGACGAACGCGCCCGCGCCGATCCGGATCGAGACGTCGAAGCTGAAGGAGGTCCCGAGGATGTTCTCGCCGAGGAACCCGTATTCCCGCGCCTGCACGATCGCGTTCCTGAGTGTCTGCACCGCGAGAGGGTACTCGGCTCTGACGTAGACGATCCCCTCGGACGCACCGATCGCGAACGCCCCTATGGCGAGTCCCTCGAGCACCGCGTGCGGATCGCTCTCGAGGACCGACCGGTCCATGAACGCGCCCGGGTCGCCCTCGTCCGCGTTCACGAAGACGTACTTCTCGTCCCCGGCGGCCTCCCGCGTGAGCGCCCACTTCCGGCCCGTCGGGAATCCCGCGCCGCCGCGTCCTCTCAGTCCCGACGCGAGCACGGTCTCGATCACACCCTCCGGGTCGTTCTCCGTGAGCACCTTGACGAGAGCGGCGTAGCCGTCCCTCGCGAGCGACTCCTCGATGTCGAACGGGTCGATGAGCCCGCAGTTCCGCGTGACGATCTTCCTCTGAGGCGCGTAGAACGGGATCGCCGAGATGTCGGGGATCTGTGCGTGCGTGCCCCGCCGCGTCGTGTAGAGCGTTCCGTCGGTCCGGGGCGCGTCGCGCTCCTGCCAGACCGCGTCAGCGTCCTCGAAGGAACTGAAGTCGTTCGCCTGGGCCGCGTCGATGATGGACTCGAGTCCGGCCTTCGTGACGTTCCCGAAGGTCAGGTGGAAGTCCGGGGAGACCACGTCGACCATCGGCTCGACGACGCAGCTTCCCCGGCACCCCACCCTGGACAGGGAGAGCCCGTTGCCGTTCCCCTTCACGCGCTCGGCCGCCACGTCGTACAGGGCGTTGGCGCCCGCCGCGAGCCCGCACGAGGCCATGCCGACGCGGACCGTCAGCCCTCGGCCCCAGTACCGCCCCGCGGCTTCCTTCGCGACGCGCTCGAACTCCGCCTGCGTGTTGATGCGTGCCATGCGCTAGAACCGTTTCAGGATCTTCTCGAGTCCTCGAACCATCACGAACCCGAACGTCTCGTCGTCGATCCGGACGGCCGGCGCGAGGGCGCAGCAGCCGATGCACCTGACCGTCTGGAGGGTGAACTTCCCGTCTGTTGTGGTCTCACCGTTTCCGATCTGGAGGATGTCCTGAAGCCTCGACTGGAGCAGCCCCGACCCCTTCACGTGACACGCCGTGCCCATGCACACCGAGATCGTGTGCTCACCTCTGGGCTCCAGCGAGAATGCGTCGTAGAACGTCGCGATCGAGATCATCCTCGCCAGAGGGATCCCGGTCGCGTCGGAGACGTACTTGAGAACGTGCTCGGGGAGGAAGCGGCAGTACTCGCTCACGTCCTGGAGCACCGCCAGGAGGTTGCCCTCGACGTCCGGCTCCTCCCGGAGAAGCCTGTCGACGAAGTCCTTGTCGTCGGCGGTGAGTTCCGGCGCGTATTGAGCGGCCTCGTCGGGAGGACGGACCACGTATCGCGACGGACAGCCCGTCACGCAGTCGCCGCATCCGGTGCACTTCTCCTCGTCGACCGACTTCGCCTTCCGGACGATCTCGACGTTGTAGTTGCCGGGAACGCCCTCGATGTTCTTCACGTCGGCGTAGGTCACCAGTTCGATGTTGAGGTGGCGTCCGCAGTCGACGAGCTTGGGGCTCATGACGCACATCGCGCAGTCGTTGGTGGGGAAGGTCTTGTCGAGCTTCGACATGAGTCCGCCGATCGCGGGCTCGCTGTCGAGAAGGTAGACGTAGTAGCCGCCGTTGGCGAGATCGAGCGCGGCCTGCATGCCGGAGATGCCGGAGCCGACGACGAGGACCGAGCCGACCTTGTTGCTCACCCCGGCGACGAGCGATCCGCTCTGCCCGGTGGTCGTGGAGTCCGTGCGCGGGCTCTCTGCTTCCATTGGATCTCCGGATCGCGCTTCCGCGTGTGCCAACCGACAGCAACGCCTCTTCGGCACGCACTCTGCCTGAGAGGCGAGGATCGGCGGGGAGAATCCTGTCGTCACCGGGGCCGGCCCGGACGCGGTTCGAACCACGACGGGCGGGGGCGGTGCGGCGGGACGCCGGCTATAGCGGGTCGGCCGGGTGAGTCCTTGCGGAAGCGCCCGACCGGGAGTACGCCGCGCCCGTCGTTCAGACTCGCGAACGACGGCTCACGGGCATCTCTGTCTGTGATGGTCTGGTCGGGGCGAGAGCAGCGGGTAGCTCCGGTTCTGCTCTTAACGAGCAGGCGCGCGTGGCGAAGGGAGGCGCGCAACACCCCTGAGAAAGGACGATTGCCTTCCGTAGACTCCAGAATAGGCGCCGGTATGAGGGAAGTCAAGGGGAGGAGCCGCACGGCGACTTTCCGCGGAGCTCTCGTGGGATCGCACTTGACCACCTGCCGCAGCGGGAGTACAATGAACTGCGGTCAGAAACTCCGGCTGCGCCCGCGTCTCCGTGCCACTGCGGCGGAGAGCGGACCGCCGGGAGCCGTGGAGGGGAGGCACTATGAGAGCCGCTGCCGCAGTGCTCCTCGGCGCCTTCTGCCTTGCGCTTCCTACCACCTCGCCCGCGACGACGCACACCGTCGACTGGTCGGGCGGGGGCGACTACTTCACCATTCAGGCCGGGATCGACGCCGCCGCGTCGGGGGACACCGTTCTCGTCGCGCCGGGCACCTACACCGGCCTCGCGAACCGTGATCTCACCTTCGCCGGGAAGGACGTCGTCCTCCTGGCCGACTCCGAACGCAATCCGGTGGTCATCGACTGTGAGGACTCCGGGAGAGGGTTCGACTTCTCGAACGGCGAGGGGCCGGGCGCGGTCGTCGACGGCTTCGACATCGTGCACGGTGCCGGGTCGGAAGGCGGAGGCATCCTCTGTGTGGGCGCGTCCCCGACGATTAGGAACTGCAGCATCTCCGCGTCCTGGGCGCACGCGGGAGGAGGAGTCAACTGCGAGCAATCGTCGTTCGCGACGTTCGAGGATTGCGTGATCACCGAGTGCTGGTCCGAGTACCTGGGCGGCGGGTTCCGCGCCGCGTACGATTCGTCCCCCGAGCTGACCGGGGTCGTCTTCTTCCAGAACGAGAGCTACTACGGCGGCGGAATGGTCACGGGAGAGGGATGCGACCCGACGCTCATCGACTGCGTCTTCGACGCCAACATCGCCGCGTGGGGCGCGGGTCTCCGGGTAGAGGGCGGCGAGCCCAATGTGGAGACCACGCTCTTCATGAGGAACCAGGCCCTCGATATGGGCGGCGGGGTCAGCACTGGCCTGGGTGGGTGGCCGACGTTCTCGTTCTGCACGTTCTTCGGCAACACGGCCGAGTCCGCGGGCGGCGGGTGCGATAACTCGACGTTCGCGACGTTCCAGAACTGCACGTTCGTGCGGAACTCAGCGCCGTTCGGCGGCGGTCTCTACGTGCGCGGGCCGATGGGCCGCGCGGAGCTCCTGAACTGCATCATCGCCTACTGCCAAGACGGTCAGGGTGTCTACTGCACCGCGTCAGGTGGGATTCCCACTATCACGCGCTCGTGCATCTTCGGGAACGCCGGCGGCGACAGTCTGTGCGGCGTCCACTACGAGAACCTCTCCGTCGACCCGCTGTTCTGCGGACTGCCGCTCGGAAACGTCACTCTCGACGGTGCGTCGCCGTGCCTCCCCGGGAACAACGCGTGGGGGGAGCTCATCGGAGCGCGCGGATACGGTTGCGGGGAGACGGGGATCGCGACGATCACCACGTGGGGAGTGATCAAGTCGCTGTACAGGTGAGCCGCGGCATTCGAGGTCGGGCTTCCTGAAGCTCGGGAAAGGCAGCACCGTGAAGACAACTGCTACTGCTCTTGTCGCAGGACTCGCGCTCTTGCTCTGTGTCTCCGCGTCCGCGACGACGTACACAGTCGACTGCGAGGGCGGTGCCGACTTCGAGACGATCCAGGAAGCGGTCGATGCGGCGGCGGGTGGGGACACAGTGCTTGTTGCCCCCTGTGTCTACCGGGAGCAGGTCGTCGTGACCGGGAAGGCCATCACGATTCGCGGTGACGGAGCGGACGTGACGGAGCTCGTGTGGGACGCCGATGGCTCGACGCTCCGCTACGCGGCGCCGCCGATCGGGGGTAACCGGGTCGAGGGGCTCACGATCGCGAAAGACGGTTCGGCGGAGGGAGCAGCGGCATACTGGCCGTACGGGCTCGTTCGGTTCGATTCGTGCGTCACGAGGGGCCTGGTTAGCGCGTACCACAGCCTTGCCGTCCCGAGTTCCAGGGTCGATGCGTTCGATTGCGAACTCGAGAGCGTGCGGATTCGCGGCGGTGGGCGCTCACGACTCGTCAGGTGCGCGGTAGGAGAGGCGGACTTCTCCGGCTTCTTCGATGCAATGACGTTCGGAGCATACGTTGACCTCGAGACGGTAGACAGCACAGTCGGCCTCCTGTCGCTGGCGTTCGGCGGGTGTGAGTCTTCGGGCGACACATACGGAGCCATCGATCTCCACGGAGGAATGCACAGCTGGCCCACCTTCGAGGGGGAGCAGTCGTGGCTGGGCGATTTCACTGCCACGCGGGAGTGCGACTTCATTGTGCTGAGTGATTGCGAGTTCACGAGTCTTACCTACGACGGCGAGGACGCCGTGGGCCAATCGCCTTTCATCGTGACTGGCTGCACCATCGAAGAGAACGTTCTCTTCGACTGCAGTGAGTCGTGGGACGATGCGCTGCCCGTTGAGCTCAAACATTGCACCGTCCTCGGGGACCTGACGTACACGGGCGAGAGCTGCAGCTGGTACGGGCGCAAGATCAAGGGCAACATCGTGATGGGCGAGACCTTCATCGGCGCCGGGGAATGCATGAGGGTCTCCCACAACGACTTCGTCGGGGGCGTGACCATCGTCGCGCCCGGCGACTCCGTCTTCGCCAACATCTCCGCGCCGCCCCTCTTCTGCAACGAAGCAGGCGGCGACTACACGCTCCAGGAGTGCTCCCCGTGCGTGGGGGCGGCTCACGACGGCGGCGACATCGGCGCGTACGGAGTGGGCTGCGATTGCGCGACCTCGGTGGAGGGTTTTCCCGAAGACGCGTCGTGGGGGAGGATCAAGAGCTTCTACCGCTGACCTCCGGCCGAACCCGCTCGCCGGCGACAGACGCAGTCACACGAAGAGAGCCGCGGCATCATCACCGCGGCCCTCTCGCTTCACACCATGTCGCGCCAGACGCGCCGCCCGGCTGACGCCGGCCGTTCCGCCTGAACGCCTACTCCCCGAACACGTCCATCACGTCGTTCGTCGTCTCGAGCTGGAAGAGGTTGTCGAGTCCTGCCTCGTCGATGCTCAGGAAGCGGTAGAGCCCGAGCTCCGACGACACCTCCATCATCATCTTGTCGAAGAACGACCGCTTCTGACGGTAGAACACGATCTCCGCGTCCTTCCGCTCGACGTCGATCTTCTCGCAGGCGTAGTCGATCGCCACCGACAGGCCGCCGATCTCGTCGATGAGTCCGACCTCGAGCGCCTGGTCACCGGTGTAGAGTTTGCCCTCCGCGATCTCGCGGACCTCTTCCTCGGTCATCCCTCTGCCGTTCGCGACGCTCTTGATGAACCCGCCGTAGAACCAGTCGATGAGCTCGCGGGCCATCTCGAGCTCCTCCTCGGTCATCCCTCTCATCGGGGACCACTGGTCGGCGTGCTCGCCGCGCTTGATGGTCTCGCTCGTCGCGTCGATCTTGTTGTAGAGCTCCGCGATCACGGGCTTCATCGCGACGACGCCGATGCTCCCCGTGATGGTCGGCGGCTGGGCGAAGATTCTCTCGCCCTCGACGGAGATGCCGTATCCGCCCGATCCCGCGATGTCGCCCATCGAGACGATGAACGGCTTCACCTTCGCGAGCTTCTCGGTCTCCCTGCGGATCGCTTCGGTTGCGAGCCCGTCGCCGCCGCCGCTGTCGACGCGCAGGATCACCGCCTTGACCTTCGAGTCCTTGCGCGCCTTGCGGAGCGCGGCGGCCATCGTCTCGGCGCCGATCGACTGGTCGCCCGACATCGGGTCGGTACCGCCCTTGCCGGAGTGGATGCTGCCGTAGGCGCCGATGATTGCGATCTTCGGCCCCGTGCTCCAGTCGTACTCCTTGTCCTTCCACTTGCCGACCTTGACGACGCCGATCCCCTCCGGGTCGTCGGGGACGTCACCACCGATGAGCTCCCGCGCCGCGGCCTTCGCGTCGTCGTAGTAGCCGAGCCGGTCGACGAGACCGGCGTCGAGGGCGTCCGGCGCGGTGAACATCCGGCCGTCGCTCAGAAGCGCGACGTCTTCGATGTCCATGCCCCGCCC
>JALGVN010000110.1 GCA_025774645.1 bacterium | reverse complement strand
AGAGCAGCCTCGTGAGGTACTGCGAGAGCGCGCCGACGTTCTTGGAGATCGACATGCGGTTGTCGTTCACTACGACCATGAGATTCTTCTTGAGGTGCCCCGCCTGATTCAGACCCTCGAACGCGAGCCCGGCTGTCAGAGAGCCGTCGCCGATCACGGCGATCACCCGGGAGTCCTCCTCGAGGAGGTCCCGGGCGCAGGCCATGCCGAGCGCGGCGGAGATCGACGTGCTCGCGTGACCCGTGTTGAAGGCGTCGTGCGGGCTCTCTTCCCTGCGGGGGAACCCGGCGATGCCGCCGTACTGCCGGACCGTCTCGAAGGAGTCCCTGCGCCCCGTGATGAGTTTGTGGGCGTAGCTCTGGTGGCCGACGTCCCAGATGATCCTGTCGGTCGGCGAGTCGAAGACGCGGTGGAGGGCGAGCGTGAGCTCGATGACACCCAGGCTCGGCGCCAGGTGGCCGCCGTGCTTCGACACCACGCGGACGATCTCCTCACGCAGCTCCTCGGCGAGTTCCGGGAGCTGCCCGAGATCGAGCGCCTTCACATCCTGGGGGGAGTCGATCGTGTCGAGAATCCGTCCCATCGTATCCTCAATTCCGCCTGTCCACGATGAACCGCGCGATCTCCCGGAGCGGCCACGCCTCGTCGCCGAACGGCGCGAGCGCCGCCAGCGCCTCGTCGACGAGCTCTCGCGCGCGGGCCTCCGCTGCGTCGACCCCGACGACCCCGGGGTACGTGAGCTTCCCCTTCCCGCGGTCCTTGCCGACGGCCTTTCCCATCTCCTCGGCCGTGCCGCGTTCGTCGAGCAGATCGTCCGCGATCTGGAACGAGAGCCCCACCGCTCCTCCGTACGCGCGGAACGCCGCGAGCGCTTCGTCAGTCGCTCCCGCCGCGAGCCCGCCGATCACGACCGCCGCCTCGAGGGGGAGCGCCGTCTTCCGCCTGTGGATGAACGTCACGCCCTCGAGCGTCGGCTCGGCCCCCTCACCTTCCATGTCGGCGACCTGTCCGCCGACCATCCCGGATGGGCCGTTCGCCCTCGCGAGCTCCCTCGCGATCGCGATCCGGCGTTCCGGCGCGAGAGCCTCCTCGCGCGCCACGACGTCGAACGCGAGCGTCAGGAGTCCGTCGCCGGCGAGGATCGCGGTCCCCTCCCCGTAGACCTTGTGACAGGTGGGACGCCCGCGCCTCACGTCGTCGTCGTCCATCGCCGGGAGGTCGTCGTGGATGAGCGAGTAGGTGTGCACGATCTCGGTCGCGCACGCCGGCGCCATGACAGCATCGCCCTCGCCTCCCGCGAGTTCGTACGCCGCGATCGCCAGGATCGGGCGGAGACGCTTCCCTCCCGAGAAGACGCTGTAGCGCATCGCCTCGTGGAGCGACTCGGGCGGCGTGCCGGCGGGGGGCAGGAGGTGGTCGAGCGAGCGCTCGACCGCTTCCCGCTTCCCGGCCAGGTACGACTCGAGCGACCTCACGCCGCTACCTCTCCTCTTCGACGTCGTCGAACCCATCGAGTGACATCTGCCCTTCTTCGTCCTTCGAGAGCACGAGGACGCGCTCCTGGGCCTTGTCGAGCACACCAGTGAGCTTCTTGACGATCTTCATGCCCTCCTCGAAGGCCTCGAGCGATTCCTCGAGCCCCAGCTCGCTCTCCTCGAGCGTCGTGACGAGCTCCTCGAGACGGGCCATGTCGACCTCGAACGTCTGCTTCTTGGTCACTTCTTCCTCCGCGATCCAGGGGAACCGGGGCCACGGGCCACACCCGTCACCGTTCCATCGAACGAACCGTCCGTCAGGGTCACCCTGACGCCGACTCCGTCCGCCACGTCGGCCACGGAGCGCACCGGGGTGAGATCGGGAAGCGCCGACACCGCCGCGAAGCCGCGCGCCAGAATGTGAGAGGGGTTCGCGAGCTCGAGCTCCGACGCGAACCGGTCGAGCCGCGCCGTCTCCGTCGCGAGGCGGACCCTGAGCGTGGTCGCGACCCTCCGCGCGAGATCGTCCGTGCGCTGCGTGAGCTTCTCGACGAGCTCCCGAGGGAGCCGGAAGGCGTAGGCCCTCCGCGCCCGCTCGACGCGGTCGGCGTGCCTCCGGAGCGTTCCCCTCATCGCGACGATGCGGCGCGAGTTGAGCGAGCGGATCGCCCTCGCGACCTCGGTGCTGTCGCGGACCACGCGCTCTCCGGCGTGAGAAGGGGTCGCTGCCCGCGCGTCGGCGACGAAGTCCGCGATCGTATAGTCGACCTCGTGCCCCACGGCCGAGACGATCGGCGTCCGGGCTGCGAAGATGGCTCTCGCGACGGCCTCCTCGTTGAACGCCCAGAGGTCCTCGAGCGAGCCTCCTCCGCGCCCGACGATCGCGACGTCGGCCCCTCCCCACTCGTCGACGAGCTCGATCGCCCGCACGATCCCGGGCACCGCGTCCGCGCCCTGGACGGACGTGGGCACGACGACGATCCTGGTCGACGGCGCTCGCTTCCGGACAACGCGTATGACGTCCCTGACCGCGGCCCCCGTGGGCGAGGTGACGACCGCGATCGTCCCAGGAGAGGGCGGAAGCTCCTGCTTCGCTTCCTCGGCGAAGAGCCCCTCCGCGGCGAGCTTCTTCTTGAGCGCTTCGAACGCTGCCGCAAGGGCGCCGAGGCCCGAGGGCTTCATGCGCTCGACGTACAGCTGGTAGCGTCCCGACGGCTCGTAGACCTTGATGCGTCCCCAGGCGAGCACCTTCGTCCCGTCCTTGGGCGCGAACCCGAGCTTCACGTTCTTGAACTTGAACATCACGCACCCGAGGGTGCTCTTGTCGTCCTTGAGGGTGAAGTACATGTGGCCGGATGAGTGGTGCTTGAAGTTCGAGATCTCCCCCTCCACCCAGAAGAGCGGCAGCGACGTCTCCAGGACCTCCTTCACCTGGGCCGTGACCTCGCTCACCGTGTAGATGCGTTCTTCTGCTCCGCGTCCCACAGGACCGTCCTCCAACAGGGGAAGAGGGGCTCGAGAGAGAATCCGGGGTCCGGCGCTCCGTTCGCCGCCGGCACGCAGGCTGCAGGCTGCGCGTGGGCTACGCGTGCCCCCGAGACCGCTCCGCGGCCTCGACGGTGTTCCGAAGAAGGAGCGCCGTCGTGAGCGAGCCGACACCGCCGGGAACGGGCGTCACCGCCGACGCCTTCCCGAGCATCTCCTCGTACGCGACGTCGCCGACCGTCCTTCCGCCCTTCTCGCTCGAGGGATCTTCGACCCAGTTCGTGCCGACGTCGACCACCACGGTGCCGTCGGCGATCATGTCGCCGCGGATCGCCTCGGCGCTCCCCATCGCCGCAACGACGATGTCGCCCGCGAGCGTGTGCTTCCGGAGGTCGGACGTGCCCGTGTGACAGACCGTGACGGTCGCGTTCGCGCGGTCGCTCTTTCGAAGGAGCAGGTTCGCGAGCGGGCGCCCGACCACGGTGCTCCGCCCGACGATCACGACGTGCTTCCCGGAGATGGCAATGTCGGAACCCGCGAGGATCTCGATCACTCCGAGCGCCGTCGCCGGCGCGAACGCTTCGCGGCCGGACATGAGCAGACCCATCGAGAAGGTCGTGGCTCCGTCCACGTCCTTCCCGGGAGAGATCTCCTCGACGATCGACGAGGGAATCTCCTTCGGAAGAGGCTGCTGCACGATGATGCCGCTTACCTCCGGGCTCGCGGAGAGCCCGCGGATCGTGTGGGCGATCTCGTCGACGCCTACCTCGACCGGGAGCGACACCAGGTCTGCCTGGATCCCGACCTTCGAGGCCGCCTTCTGGATGCTCTTCGAGTACATCGCCGACCCGTGATCGTCGCCCGCGAGCACGATCGCGAGTCTGACCGCGACTTCCTCGCGCCCGAGAGCCTCGACTCTCGCCGCCACGTCCTCCCTGATGCCCCGCGCGATCGGCCTTCCCTTCAGGATCCTCGTTTCCACTGCGATCTCTCCCCCGTTCACGTCCCGTCCTCCTCGGCGGCGGATGCCTCCTCGTACGCGACGACCCGTTCGATGCCGGTCGCGGCTCCCGTCGTGGCGTCGACCTCCACCACCACGCCGTTCAGCATCCCGATCCCCCCCGCCGCCTCGAACCGCTGCGGGAGCTGCGTCACGAACCGGGCGATCGACAGCTCGGTCCTGATGCCGATGACCGAGTCGACCGGGCCGGTCATGCCGGCGTCGCTCAGGTACGCGGTGTGCTTCTCGAGGATGCGCTCGTCGGCAGTCTGAACGTGCGTGTGCGTGCCGATGACGGCCGAGACGGTCCCGGACAGGTGCCAGCCGAGCGCCACCTTCTCCGAGGTGGCCTCGGCGTGCATGTCGACGAACAGGACCGGGGTCTCAGTGCGGAGAGCGCTGACGATGTCGGTCCCGACGCGGAACGGGCAGTCGATCTCCCGCATGAAGACCCTGCCCTGGAGGTTGATGACTCCGACCTTCACGCCGTTGGCTGCCTCGACGATCGTCGCTCCGCGGCCGGTGGCGCCCGGCGGGTAGTTGGCAGGCCTCACGATCCTGTCGCACCGGGTCAGGAAGTCGACGACGTCCCGCTTGTCCCAGACGTGGTTCCCACTCGTGAGGACGTCGATCCCGAGCCCGAGGAGCTCCTCGCCGATCTTCTCGGTGACGCCGATTCCGCCCGCGGAGTTCTCGCAGTTCGCAATCACAAGATCGGGCCGGTGGCGCTCGCGGAGGACCGGCAGGAGCGACCGCGTGGTCCTCCGTCCGACTCGGCCGACGATATCGCCGATGAAGAGTATCTTCAACGAACGTCCCCCGTCCGGGGTCACCTACTTGGCGTAGTCGACGGCGCGCGTCTCGCGAACGACGACGACCTTGATCTGCCCTGGATACTTGAGCTCGGCCTCGATCTTCCTCGCGATGGCGGACGCGAGGACCTCTGCCCTGGCGTCGTCGATCTTCTTGTGCTGGACCATGATCCGGATCTCGCGGCCGGCCTGGATCGCGTAAGACCGCTCGACGCCCTGGAAGGAGCTCGCGATCTGCTCGAGCTTCTCCAGACGCTTGATGTAGGTCTCGAGCGTCTCGCGCCTTGCGCCGGGTCTCGCTCCGGAGACCGCGTCCGCGGCCTGGACGAGCACGGCGATCATCGACTGGGGCTCCACGTCCTCGTGGTGCGCCTCGATCGCGTTCACGATGAGGTCTTCCTCGGCGTGGCGACGCGCGAGCTCGGCGCCGAGCCCGGCGTGCGTTCCTTCCATGGTGTGATCGATCGACTTGCCTATGTCGTGCAGGAGGCCGGCACGCTTCGCGAGAGCGACGTCGAACCCGAGTTCGCTCGCCATGAGCCCGCAGATGAGCGCCACCTCCTTGGAGTGCTGAAGCATGTTCTGACCGTAGCTCGTCCTGTACCTGAGGCGGCCGAGGAGCTTGATCATCTCGGGCCTCAGGTCGTGAATCCCGATGTCGAGACAGGTGCCCTCACCGAGCTCGACGATCTGCTCGTCGAGCTCCTTCGTCACCTTCTCGACGACCTCCTCGATCCGGCCTGGGTGGATTCTGCCGTCGGTGATGAGCCGCTCGAGCGCCAGGCGCGCGACCTCGCGGCGGACCGGGTCGAAACCCGAGAGAATGACGGCCTCCGGCGTGTCGTCGACGATGACGTCGATGCCGGTCGCCGTTTCGAACGCCCTGATGTTCCGGCCCTCGCGTCCGATGATCCTGCCCTTCATCTCGTCGCTCGGAAGGTTGACCACAGACACCGTCGACTCGACGACGTGGTCCGCGGCGCAGCGCTGGATGGCGAGCGTCAGGACCTTCTTCGCCTCCTTGTCGCCCTGGCGCCGGGCCTCATCCTTGATGTCCTTGAGCATCCGCGCCGCCTCGAGACGGGCGTCGCTCTCCATGTTCTTGATGAGGAGCTTCTTGGCGTCGTCCCGATTCATGCCCGCGATGCGCTCGAGCCGCTCGTTCTGCTCGTCGATGAGACGGCTGAGCTTCTCCGAGCGCTCGTCGACGCCCTTCTCCTTGTTCTTGAGCCCCTCTTCGGTCCGCTGGATCTCCTGCTCCTTCTTGTCGATGAACTCGACCTTGCGGTTGAGATTCTCCTCCTTCTTCTCGACCTGCCTCTGGCTCTTCTCGACCTCCGAGCGTGTCTGCTGTGTGTCTTCTTCGAATTTGGCTTTCGCCTTGTACCAATCGTCCTTGGCTTCGAGCACTGCCGCCTTCTTCTGGGTCTCGGCCTCTCTCTGGGCCTCGCGCACGATCTTGTCGGCCAGCTCTTCCGCGCTCACGATCTTGCTGCGATCGATCAGCCGGCGAGCGAACCACCCCGTCAGGAAGACGACGACTCCGACGAGGAACATGATGACCACTGGACCCCAGTTGATGTTCATGAACTCTCCCCCTCCCATCTATGGTAATTGTGGTCCCTTGATGCCCTGGCCGCCGGCGCGCGTGGCTACTCGCTGTCGTCCGTCGGCTCTGCGGGAAGGGCGCCGTCCCAGCGACTGAGGCGCTCCCGGACCTCCCTCTCATAACCTGTGTCGCCCGGGCGGTAGTAGTTCTTCTCGCCCGGGATGTACTCCTGCGTCCTGCCGTGAGACTCGGACGCCGGCATCTCGTAGCCGTTGCCGTGACCGAGCCGTTCAGCGCCGCGGTAGCTCGCGTCCCGGAGGTGGTCCGGGACCTCGAACGCCTCGCCCCGCTCGACGTCTTCGACGGCGCGGCCGACCGCGTCGGCGCACGTCCTCGACTTCGGAGCCGTGGCGAGGTAGACCGTGGCCTCGGCGAGGGCGTACCTCGCCTCGGGCATGCCGATCATCTCGACGGCCCGGGCGGCCGCGACGGCCACCTCGAGCGCTCTCGGGTCGGCAAGCCCGATGTCCTCCGACGCGGAGATGACGATGCGGCGGGCGATGAACCTCGGGTCCTCGCCGCCTGCCATCATCCGTGCGAGCCAGTGGAGCGCCGCGTCCGGCGACGATCCCCTGATGCTCTTGATGAACGCGGACGCGACGTCGTAGTGCGAGTCCCCGTCTCGGTCGTACCGGACGACGCGCTTCCTCAGGCACTCCCCCGCGATCTCGAGCCCAATCCGGATGACCCCGTTCCGGTCGGGAGAAGTCGACAGCGCCGCGAGCTCGAGAGCGGCGAGCGCCTTCCGCGCGTCGCCGAGCGAGTTCACGACCAGGTGCTCGAGAGCTTCGTCCGCGATGTCGATGTGGTAGTCGCCGATCCCCTTCTCGGTGTCCTCGAGCGCCCTTCGCAGGATCGTCTCCACGCCGTCGTCGACGAGCGGTCCGAGCTCGAAGACCTGTACCCGCGACAGGAGGGCCTGGTTCAGATAGAAGAACGGGTTCTCGACGGTGGCCCCGATCATCGTCACGACGTCGTCCTCGAGCGGGGCCAGGAGAACGTCCTGCTGAGCCTTGTTGAACCTGTGGACCTCGTCAATAAAGAGGATCGTGCGCCTCGGCGCCCGGATCTTCGCCTGCTGGACGGCCCGCCTGAGGTCGGCCGCCCCCGCCTCGACGGCGTTCATCATCACGAGGACCGAGCGCGTCGCCCCGGCCACGACGTGTCCGAGCGAGGTCTTCCCGCTGCCCGGCGGCCCGTAGAGGACCATCGAGAAGAGCCGGTCGGTCTCGACGGCCCTCCTGAGGAGCTTCCCCTCCGCCAGGATGTGGTCCTGCCCGACGTACTCCGAGAGCTTCGTCGGCCTCATGCGCCTGGCCAGCGGGACGAGGACCTTCTCCTCGCGCTGGAACAGTGTCGGGGTCCCGTCGTGCAGGGTCTCCACGGGTCAGTTCTCCGGAGCGGACCGCGGACGCGCTGGATGGCGCGGCGCGGACCGCCTCGCTCTGCGGGTACCAGGGTGTCGAACAGAACGGGACACCCTCCCCGGTCGGGGAAGGCGTTCGGGGAGAGTGTCGGGAACGGGGGATGCCGCGTCTCGGCGAGCGCGCACTCGCCAGGCGTGATGTGCGGCTCAGTC